>PBMS01000007.1 GCA_002722695.1 Methanobacteriota archaeon | reverse complement strand
GCTTGCTCGGTGTAGGTCTCCAATTCGTGGTCCATGTGCATCTCCTGAAAGGGTTGCTTCTTTCACATTGAATGTGCTCACCGACCTATATCAATCACCGGTAAAATTGCCAACACAAAGGTGTTAAAACTAAATCAAGTGTATCTTAGGACACTCATTGCTTCTCGGGCACCAACCCCAGCCGACCACCTCAACATGCGAGCGAGCCATTGATAGGTTCGTGAACCCGCCGACCATCCACCCGAGCCACCCCCGACCGGCCTCTGCCAACCGTGGACCGTGGCTTTAGGAGTGAGCCCCTTGGCCGGTATGGACCCTCAGTTGAAAGCCAAATTGCAGAAGCAACGGTACCACATCGTCGGGGAACACGGCGGCGTCAAAACGTGCCACTGGACCAAGGAATCGCTCCTGCGCGACCGTCAGTGCTACAAAGGAAAATTCTACGGTGTTGAGAGCCACAACTGCATGCAAATGTCACCGGTGGTCGATCAGTGCAACCTGGCCTGCACCTACTGCTGGCGAGAACCTCACATGGACACGTTGGAGCTGACCGACCAAGATCCGATGGACCTGCTCTACGAGTCGGTACGCGCCCAGCGCCGCCTGCTGTCCGGCTTCGGTGGAAATCCAAAGGTGCCTCGCGAAAAGTGGCTCGATGCTCAAAACCCAAAGCACGTTGCCATCTCCTTGAACGGCGAGCCTACCCTCTACACGCGTCTCGCCGAATACATGGACCTCTGCCACAAGCACGGTATGACCACGATGCTCGTCACCAACGGCACGCTGCCGAAGGTCCTCGAAAAGCTCGACACCTTACCCACGCAACTCTACGTCTCGGTCGACGCTCCCAACAAGCAAGTCTTCGACGCCGTTTGCCGCCCGAAATGGAACAGCGGTGCGTGGGATCAGTTTGAGAAAACCATTGACCTCCTCCCGTCTCTTGACACGCGGATCGTGTGCCGGCACACTTTGATGAAAGGCGTGAACATGAGCGACGAGCACATCCAACAGTTCGCAGCCCTGGACAATCGCGCCGACCCTGACTTTATTGAAAACAAAGGCTACGTGTACGTCGGGCACAGCAGAGAAAACCTCGCGATGGAGAACATGCCAACCCACGACGACATCATGGACTTCTCCAACAAGATTGCACCGCTGACGGCCCGAACCGTGCTCTCGGACTCGCGCCCCAGCAGGGTTGCGTTGGTCGGCACGAGCATCACCCCAATCCCTGTTCCCGAGCCAACCTTGTTTTTCCCCGAAGACCTCGGCATCGCTCCGTCCGTCAAGCACCTTCCCGTCGTTTCCTGAATCGCTTTCCGGAGGGCAGACGAGTCCATGCGTGAACAAATCGTTAAGTTGGTAGAGCGAAGCAATCAACACATGGGCAAGAAAGGTGTCTTGTTGATGAACGTCGGAACACCCGACGAACCAACGGTTGCGTCCGTCAAGACCTACCTCAGGGAGTTCCTCCTCGACCCGGACGTCATTGACATCCCTGCGCCGCTGCGTCATTTGCTGGTGCGAGGCATCATCCTCAGGACGCGCCCTAGAAAAATCGCCCCGCTTTACAAGAAAATCTGGATGGACGATGGCTCACCTCTGCGCGTGTACTCCAAGCGCATCACGGACAATCTGAGCGAACTCAATCAGGACATCGACTTTGAGTTTGCCATGCGATACGGAAACCCAAGCATTCGAGACGGTCTGGAAAAACTGCGAAGCCGCGGCGTGGAGGAACTTCTCTTGCTTCCCATGTTTCCGCACTACGCACAAGCGACCACGGAATCCTCGTTGAAGCACGCTTACAAACAGCTGGCGGCCATCGACTGGACGCCCACTCTGTTGGAAATGGGCCACTTTGAGACGGCCGAGGAATTCATCGTCCCGCTGAGCGAGTCCATCCGTCCGCACCTCTCAGAGGACACCCACCTGCTCTTCTCCTACCACGGTTTGCCCGTCTCTCACGTCAAGCGCATCGACTTCTCCAACAAGCACTGCCAAACCGTTGAGAATTGCTGTGCGGTGCCCTGCGACGCCAATCGGCTGTGCTACGGCCGGCACTGCCACGAAACCACCATGGCGGTGGTTGAACACCTTGGTTTGACGCCCGACCAGTGGAGTTTGAGCTATCAAAGTCGCCTCGGTCCCGTGAAGTGGTTGGAACCCTCCACGACCAAAACCGTCGAAGCGCTGGTGAAGAAAGGCGTTCACAAGCTCGCCATCGTGGCACCGGCTTTTCTCGCAGACGGGCTTGAAACCCTTGAAGAGCTCAACATCGGTATTCGTGAAGAATTCATCGAGCACGGCGGAACCGAACTGAAGGTCATCAACTGCTTGAACGACGATCAACAGTGGATCGAAGGCTTGGAACAACTCATTCGAAAAGAGTTCGACGCCGTTCCGGCTTAGAACGCCTCGGCAACACGTTCGGCCTCGGCCACCACGTGAGTGACGGAGACACCGCTAAAGAACCAACTCGCCCGTGTAAAGGCGGGTTCATCGGTTGAAAGCGAGGCCATGTACCCGGGCGGATAGGAAGGGATGCGTCGCTCACCGATTCGCTCGAACACAACCGGGTGCGCGTCGCACAGATAGGTGCTGAGCGAACGCTTCACGTCTTCCTCGGTCGCCCCTCTGGCCGCCGGCGACATCAAACGAAACAATCGGTGCCCGGCCGGAGCCCGAGGTGAACCGTGGACGTCACTCTCGTGGAGAACACCGCTGATGGGTGCGCGACGGTCTGGGATGAGCGTCCCGTACCCGACGGGCACCGAGCGGGCATCCGCTTCGGTGTACCCGACGGCGTACACGGAAAGATGGGTGAATTCGGTGGGTCCTCGGTGCAACGGAGCGCACCAAACAATGGAGGAAAGCGGTTGGCCTCGTTCCTCCGCCAACGCCTCTGGAGAAACGATGTCCACACCGAACGAGCAACGAACATTGTCCAGGCTCTCGATGCGTTCAACCAAACGGTCAATCAAGGTTTGAAGGCCGCCTTCGAACGAGGCAGTGGCCCCTTTCGCCGGTGTGAACATCGGATAGGTCCCCTCCATCCTCCGCTTGAGGGCGGACGGTTTTACGGGTGGCTTCGCTCCAAATCGGGTTATGGACGGCATCAGAAAATCTGCGTCCACGTTCGCCGCCACGTCGTTGACGATGCCCAATGTCATGGCGTCCGCCACCGACCCGAGGGGAACCGTTTGAGCCACCGATTTTTTTCCGCTGCGAGATGAACGCAGGCCTCGCAACACCTTCAGAGGCCCACCGCGCAACACCATCCATGGTGAGAGTCGTGTCCGTTTTCCGTTCACGTGAATCCAGCGCGCCGACGCAGCAGGGTTGGACGGTTTGAAGCGTTCCTCCAAGCCGAGGTCGGACACAAGTCGCCAGAACGCAGGATGGGCTCGAGCGGCGTTGACGGCGACGTCGCACAGCCATTCACCGTTTGACCACGTTTCCACCGTGCCTCCCAGGCGATCGCTTTTCTCGATCAGCTCGATCTGCACGTCGGGTCGCTTGCTGGCGATACGATAGGCGACGCACAAGCCCGACAGTCCCCCACCAACCACCAGCACGTTGGTGGCTTCACTCAAGCCGTCTGCGAGCATGAACGGACGACGAAGTTCGTCCCCGTACCGAGTCCATTCGTCCTCTGAAAACACGCCATCACCTGTTGAGCCAGTCGACCGGTTGGTGCAGCACCTCAAGCAAGACCGCTTCATCGCTGCCCGGTTTCGCCTCGTGACAATATTCCCAACGTGCAGTGAGTGGAAGCGACATCAGGATGCTTTCGATTCGTCCGTTGGTCGTCAAACCAAACTTGGTGCCTCGGTCGTACACGAGGTTGAACTCGACGTAGCGGCCACGACGGAGTTGCTGCCACTGCTTTTGTTCGGGCGTGTAGGGCATGTCTTTGCGCCGCTCCAAAATCGGCATGTAGGCCTCAAGAAAATGGGAAGCGACGTCGTCCACGAACGCAAAGCATGCTTCTTTTCCTTCTGCCCGTAGATCGTCAAAGAAGATGCCACCGACCCCACGGCGCTCCCCTCGGTGCGGGATGTGAAAGTAGTCATCGCACCATTGCTTGAAGCCCTCATAATCGGCGACCCCGTGTCGGTCGCACGCAGCCTTGTGGACGCTGTGGAAATGGACGGCGTCCTCTTCAAACAGGTAGGAAGGCGTCAAATCTGAACCGCCTCCAAACCACCAACTGCCCTCGGCTTCACCATCACCCCGTTCGAAGTAACGGTAGTTGGCGTGGACGGTGGGGGCCATCGGATTGTGCGGGTGAAGCACCAAACTCAGGCCCGTGGCGAAAAAAGACAAATCGCTGCCGTCCAATTCGTGACCGCCGCCCATTTTCGCTGCTGCTTCGGGACTGAGCGTCCCTTGGACAACGCTGACGTTAACGCCGGCTTTCTCAAACACCTCGCCCTCGGAGAACACTCGACTTCGACCGCCGCCGCCCTCTTCACGCGTCCACTCGTCCTCGCGATAACCAACACCGTCGACCGCCTCAACGGCTGCGCATATGGTGTCTTGGAGACGATGAACCATCTCGACCATGATGTCTCTCATGCCGATTCACCCGTGATCAGTCGCAGCACGGCCTCAACGCAATCGATCTTCGCCCCGGGGGCAAAACCGTGGCCCAAATTGAACACGTGGCCGGGAGCGTCCCCCGCCTCGGCGAGCACGCGCTGCGCCGCAGCCGTGGCGGCTTCGGGGGAGCCGTGCATGCGCGAAGGGTCGAGATTTCCTTGGAANGCAAACCGGTCACCGTGCGCAGCCCTGTTGGCCCGGAGATCGTCACGCCAGTCCAGCGAAACAGCGTCGATNTCCAACGTTCGAATCTGATCGTGAAGGTGTGCGCTGCCCTTGGCGTAGTGAATCANCGGCACCCGTCGCTCAGCTTTCTCNCTGAACACCTCGACGGCTCGCTGGGTGGCGGGTAGTGCGATGCTGCGGTAATCGTCCACGGAGAGAAGACCGGCCCATGTGTCAAACAGTTGGACGGCGTGTGCTCCACCGTGATTGACCTGATCGGCCAGCAAATCGCCCACAGCCTCTGCCATTCGGAACAGCAGGCGCTCAGAAGACTCGGGGTCGGAGAACACCTTGGCCCGGGTGTTGTGAAACTCCTTGTCGCCCGTGCCGCCGGCGAGCAGGTACAGGCTGGTCGTCCAAGGGCATCCAGCGAATCCAAGGCGAGCGATGTCGGACCGTTCCTCACCGATGGCCTTCAGGGCATCGGCGGCCCAAGGTGCGTGCTTGCGCGCTGAAAACGTGGTCCAATCGTCGACCTCGTCAACGGTGAAGGGGTCAATTCGAATGCCTCCGCCGTATTCAACTTCGTAGCCGAAGGCAGGAAGGGGCGTGAGGATGTCACTGAACACGATGGCCGCATCAAGGGCATCGTAGCGCTGAAGAGGCTGCATGGTGATGGTGGTGCACAGGTCAAGGTCCTTGCAGCGTTCCCAGAACGAGTGTTCAGCAGCGAGTTTACGATACTCGGGCAGGTGGCGCCCTGCCTGCCGCATGAACCAGACCGGCGTCCTGTCCACCGGTTGACGCTGAAGGGCCGCAACGATGCGTTCCTTCCCGTTCACGATCACCACTCCATGGTGGACAGGGCGTCGTCCATGGCGTCGACCATCCCGAGAATGTGACTCTCATCGTGTGAGGTTGAAATGAAACCAATTTCGTAAGCGGAAGGCGCCAGCATGTAGCCTCGTTCAAGCAGAGCGCGGTGAACATCGGCGTACAAACCGGCGGCGTCGCTGGGGATTTGGTCGGCTCGAATGGCAGGGGCGTCGTCCCCGGGTGAGAGCCAGAACAGGCTTTCTCGCCGCACGAGCCTCATCGGGTGACCGTGCTTCTCAAGCACGGCCCCTAGCCGTTCTTCCAGCAGCGCTCCCAGGTGTTCCATGTACTCGTAAGCCTCGTTGTCAAGCAAATCGAGAGTCTTGGCTCCTGCGGCCATGGCCAGAGGGTTTCCAGACAGTGTCCCGGCCTGATAGACCGGACCGAGGGGCGAAAGTTGCTCCATGATTTCACTGCGAGCGCCGTAGGCACCCACGGGTAGACCGCCACCGATCACTTTGCCCAAGGCCGTAAGATCAGGGGTTACACCGCACATGTCGCCGTAGCTCCCTTCCTGGAACCGGAACCCGCTGATGACTTCATCAAAGATCAGGAGGGCCCCGTGCTGATCGCACAGAGTTCGGAGTCCCTTCAGAAATTCTGGACGTTGAATCAGAAGACCGTTGTTGGCCGGAAGAGGCTCAATGACCACGGCTGCGATGTCCTCACCGTGTTCGTTGAAGGCGTATTCGACCGCCTCAAGGTCGTCGAGAGGGCAGATCAGGGTGGTGGCCACCGTGTCCTGAGGAATACCGGGGCTACTGGCGATGCCGAAGGTTGCTAAACCGCTGCCCGAGGAGACCATGAGGGCGTCAACATGCCCGTGGTAGCACCCTTCAAACTTGATCAAAATGTCTCGGCCCGTGTATCCACGAGCCAGACGCACCGCACTCATGACCGCCTCCGTTCCGGAGGACACAAACCGAACCTTGTCCATGTGGCCGAATCGGTTTTTCACCCGCTTGGCGAGTTCAATCTCGCCGAGATGCGGTGCCCCAAACGACGTGCCTTTGAGCATTTTTTCATGCACGGCGGAGATGATTTCAGGATGGGAATGACCGTGAATCAACGGACCCCACGATTGCACAAAATCAACGAGAACGTTCCCGTCGACGTCGGTCACGTGGGCGCCCGACGCTTTCTCGAAGTAAATTGGGTTGCCGTGAACGGACTTGAAGGCCCGCACGGGGGAGTTCACGCCGCCGACCAAATGCGACAGCGCCTCGTTGTGGAGCTCGTTGGATTTGGTTCGCTCCATGCCAACACCTCATGCCGTCCATTGCTTCTTTGCCGCCTCTCGGGCGTGGTAGGTAACGATGACGCTGGCGCCGGCTCTTTTGAACGCTGTCAGCACCTCAACCACCATATCACGATGGTCATCGTCGTCGGTTTGGGCGCTCATGACCATCGCATACTCCCCGCTGACATTGTAAACGGCCACGGGGCGAACCACGGCGTCTGCAACCTTTCGCACCACGTCGAGGTAGGGCAAACCGGGCTTGACCATGATGATGTCCGCCCCCTCTGTTTCGTCGAGGTTGGCTTCAAGAATCGCTTCTTCGTAGCCAGACCTCGTGTCCATTTGATGCGTGGCTCGATCGCCAAACTCCGGGCTGGATTGGGCAGCGTGCCGGAAGGGTCCATAGAAGGAGGAAGCGTACTTGACAGAATACGAAAGAATCCCCGTGCTGGTCGCCCCGGCCGCTTCGAGGGACGAGCGTATAGCGGAAACCCTCCCGTCCATCATGTCGGAGGCGCACACGTAATCTGCACCCGCCAGTGCATGCGATACAGCGATGCTGCACAGGACCTCGACGGAGGCATCGTTGACCACCTCGCCGTCGTGAACCAGTCCGCAGTGACCGTGGTCGGTTGCGGTGCAAAGACAGACGTCGGTCATAACAACCACCTCGTCACCGAAGGTCGATTTGATCTGGGTGATGGCTTGGTGAAGGTGCGATCCGTGGTTGTGGGCCTCGGTTGCGTGAGCGTCTTTGGCGTGTGCGGCCACGACGCCGAACAACATGACGGCTCGGAGTCCGTGCGAAGCGTCTTCAGCGATGGTCTTCAACAACACGTCAACGGACTGTTGATGGATGCCGGGCATCCCTTGAATGGGTTCGTCCACGCCGTTGCCTTCCACAACGAAATGAGGTTGAACCAGCGAATCGAGCATGGCGTCGCTGAACAAGAGACGGCGTCGAGCCGCTGTCCAACGATTTATTCGAGGACGGATGTTCATTCAATGTCCTCCCTGTTGTCCTTCCACCATGTCACGAGTGCGTCTGTTGTGGGACCGTTGAGGACCGAAATTTGGCAGCCACTGAAGTGTTTGAGCGATGCTATGGTCATCCTCGCGTTCTCTCCCATACAAAGAATGTCGCGCGGAACCCTCAGCTGGTTTTCAGCCCACGAACGAGCAGAAGAGGCCGACGAGAGCACGAGCACATCGTCAGGACTCACCTCCACGGATGTGAGGTTCTTCGGTGTGTTTTCGTAGCCGATCCAAGATGTGACGGGGTAGCCAGCTTGGCGCAACGTGTTTTCGAATTCGGGTGATGCAAGACTCGAGCGGGGGAGCATAAACGCCGTGGTCGTGGGGAAGTGTTCGGTGATGTACGCCCCGAGTTGACGAGCGTTTCGAGCTCTGGCGCACACCGCAACGGTCACACCAAGCCGGAAACAAGCGCGAGCGGTGCCTTCACCGATGGCTATCCACGGAATGCGACCAACGTCTGGGTTGGACGCTGCCGCCTTCACGGCGCATTTGGCTGCAAACGGTGAGGTCAGCACCAAGTACGGCCAATCTCGCTTGCTCGTCAATTCCCCGAGGAAATCACGCGGCCAAGCGTCAAAACGGGGTTCGAGGTCGACCACCGGGAGGTTTTCCATGTTGATGCCGTTGTTGGAGAGAACGAGCGAAATGCGATCGGAATTCAGGGTCGAGATGTAGCGGGGCTGGCCGGGGGTCAGAGTAACGGTCTGAAGCGCTTGCTGAGGGAGCTGCAGATCAACATCCTCCAAAGGTCCTGCGTAAGCAAAGGTCGTGAACGATGTCCCCTGACAGAAAATCTCTCTCCAATTTTCGGGCGAGACCTTCAGGCGCACCTCTCCGTTCGAAACGCCGATGCCGGCGGGGTAGAGGCAACCGCCGCCCGCCTGCTTGAGCAGGTCACGCTCAGCGAGCACTGCGGCTTCGGTGTCGGCGTGATTGAGGGCGGCTCGCACATCGCTCATCGCCTCCAATTCCTTTGTTCGACAGTGAACAGCAATGGCTCCTTGGCCGGGCGCTGTCGGCCAATTCTCCTCTGAAATTCGAATCGCAGAGAGTTCGTCTTTGACACCGTCAAGAGCCCCCGTGCTGTTCAATCGAGCCAAGCCGACCTCAGCGAGAACGATGGCGTCCACGCGTCCCTCGAGAAGACGACCAATACGGGTCTCGACGTGCCCTCGAACCGCCAACGGAATGATGTCAGGACGCTTGCTCAGCAGAAAGGATTGACGTCGGCCCGAGACGGTGCCAAACGTTGCGCCGTTTGGAAACCGTTCCAGCACCGAATCCAGCGGAAGGGCCGTGGTGTGCGCGAGCACGCCTTCGAGGGAATCCACCCCGTCCTCCCGACGCATCAGCACCACGTCGTTGGTGGTGCCGCGCTCGAGGTAGGCCAGGCAGGCGATGTTCGGATTTACGTCGACGGGCACATCCTTGGCGGAATGAACGGCGATGTCCACCTCGCCGGAGAGCAAACGGTCGTCGATGGCGTGAATGAACTGGCCGACCGACGACGAGAGCTCCCCGCCCAAACTGCGGTCGCCGGTTGAGGTCAGAGGGACGAGTTCTGCATCGTGGCCAGCGTTGACGAGGTGATCCCGTACGGCGGTCGCTTGCCACATGGCGAGATTGGATGCGCGTGTCCCGATTCGGATGGTCATGAAGTCCCCCCGGCGGCCATGCTTCTCTCGTTCAGTACAAGAACGGAGCGCTTGACCTCGTGGTCGACGTGAGCGATGATCGCCGAACTGAGTGTTCGAGGGGTGTTGGCGACGAATTCGGACAGTTCGGAGAGATGAAACGCCGCTGATTGGTGGCAGATCCACGTAGCAATTTCTCGAGCGAACGCACGGAGTTGGGGCACATCCGCATCCGATGCATGCGGCGAAGTTTCCCACGTGGTGGCCATACGTTCCATCGTTCCGTAAATCAGGGCACGAAATTGGCCCTTGGTTTTGTTTGTCAAGGACTCTGTAAAGCGTTCCTGGACATCGTTGATGATGGATTCACTTTGAGCGAGCGTCGTTTCATAATCCCATTCCTTGCCGAGGTTGTGGGACATCTTAATCCAGTGCTCCATGCCCAGCAAGGTTTGATTTTCGGAGGTCCCAGAGACATGAATGGAGGGTGGCCAGGAGAAGTCCATCAAGGTGGCCGGGCCCGTGTGCGGAAGTGGATGGTCGGCATGGTACGTGGCTTCGGCATTGCGTAGAGTGGAGATGACAAGATCGAGATCTTGCGGTGCGGACATCCAGGTTTCGTGAGAAATGATCGTGCACGCTCGGGCGAGTTCTGGGTGGCGCTTTTCCGATTGAGCCGGGTCTCGTGAGACCACCACAATGTTGCGCTGACCGGCTTCAAGCAGCGCTTCGACGGCCTTGGCTCCCATTTCTCCAAAGCCCAACACGGCGGCTTTCATCTCCCCTCGCTGACTCAGTAAACCCTCCAGCGCTGCCGTGGCGAGACTGAGCATGGATTCGGTGGTTTGTGTGAACCCGAGCTGCTTGCGAATGGAGCGGTTGGCTGCGATCACGTGCTCGAAAAACGCCGAGTTGTAATGGCTGATGAGTTCCTGTTCCCGATGGAAATTCACCGCTTTACGGAATTGCGACATGACCTGAAGTTCACCCATCATGAAGGAGTCCAATCCGCTGCAAATCTTCACGAGTTGGCGCCACGCATCGGTTCCTTCGAAGAGTTCAAAGGGTATTTCCTCCGCTCCGTTGAAATTGGAAATCTTGTTGCCCAACACTTCCGGTTCAATTCCAAAACCGACGTAGAGCACACGATTGCACGTCGAAAATTCGAACACTTCGGAGCCTGTGAACTCGCTGATGTGTCGAATGTAGTTTGAACGTTGCTCAAGCGAGATGCCTTCGGTGGTGAGTTCCTTAGCGGAATCGATGGTGTCGGACGTGAATTTCAACGCTGCCAGCGAAACCAAACGGGAAGAATCGTCGTTTTCATCGGCCTGCCGGTTGGAGGGCTTTGCCTCCTGCAGACTCGTCAAATCAACCAGAGTGTCGCTCACGCTCCCCCTCACCCGGACGAAACGAACGAACTGGCTTTTAGGAACCTTTGTGTTCAGAGTTTTGCCAAACTCTGATAGGTCGGTTGACGCGTTTCTATCATGTTGTCGAAAAACGCTGTACTGCGTGGCATTCAATAATGGGCCCGCCGGCCCACACAACAGGGTAGAACTCGCGGGGAGGCGAACCGTTTTCCCGACCCAATGTCCGAATGCGTTGGGCCGAGAACGAACCGATTTTATTCCTCTTGGGGTGGAGGCGCGAGGTTGTGAACTGGACGGTCAATCTTGGTCGACTCCGACACGAGGCTGAACGACAAGGCTGTGGCAAGGACAACCGATACAAAAATTGCGGAGGTGAGGAGTTGGCCTGTGTCCTTTGCCGGCGGAAATTCACTGAAGGAGATGAGGACAAAAAGAGCTGCGGAAGTGATGGCCGCCTTCCAGCGTGCTGAAAAATCCGAACGGGTGACCGGGTGAGGTTCGCTTGCGTGGGAGAGATAGTCCGCCGCAAAGCCCATTCCGAGGAGTACCGCTGGGGCGGTGCTCACGCCTCGGCCGCCCAGGAAACTTGCTAGTCCGTCAACTGAAATTCCAACTGCGATCGATCCCACAGCGATTTGAAGCCCCTGTTGCCTCGAGCCGGTAACCGCCCAAGCAACGACAAAGATCATCGCTCCGGCCAGAGCGATTTGCAAAATTCGTGTGTCCTCAAAGGATTTGGCCGCCTTGATACCGGTCACCAAATCACCGCCCACCTCTCCTTGCAGACCGTGGACGTCCAGTAGGCCATCAACGTCCTCTGAAAACGAAAAAGCTGCATCGGCGTCTTCACCGTCAACCACCGCCAAGACGATGACTCCCGTCGTCCCGGAACCGTCGCTCAAACGAGAATCGCTCATGAGCAAGGAAGGAGGGTTGTCCTCGATGTACCGGTCGATGTCGTCCCCTTCGCTTGGAGCAGAGGACGGTAAACCAAGGACCATTCTGTGCTGAGTGAGGCCCGTGTCGTACGCGATGATGCTGGGGTGCTGGGCCAAATTGGTGTAGAACAGCGAAAGCGCCTGCAACGAAGCCGTGTCCTGACTGTTGATGTCGATCACGATGTAGGCGATGGTGCTCGAAGCGATGACGTATTTTTCCCGAAGCTCTTCGAGTTCATCCAGTGAGGGGTGCTCCTCCGGCATGAATTGGTGGATGTCAAGGATTTCAACACCGACCGGTGCAGACGCGGCCACGCCTGCAAGAATCAACAACAGCGTCGGCCACACCCAGCCCACATTCAACGTCGTTTGAACACGGTCTGGATTCAGTTCGAACTGCTTCCGAGCGTCCATGTAGACGTCCTCGAGGACGTACCTCGTCATGATGTAATCCATGACGATGCCCAAGACAATGACGAGAGCGAGATTGCGTTGAAGCTTGATCTCGGAAATCATGGCCAACGAGACCGCCGCAACGGTCGTGCACATCGCCAGGAACATCATTTTGCGGACGTCTTCCCTTGATTTGGTTGACGATGTGTACCAAAACGCCCCGTCCACCGCAACACCCATGATGATCGGAATGGCGATGGCGTCGATCACCGAAAGCGTTTGGCCGAGTGCGACCAAAAGACCTGTTTCAGCAATCAAGACAAGACCCACGGATCCGAGGGTGATGGAAGCAATTTTCACACCCCGTAAAAAAATGCACAAGAACACCACCAGAAGGGCAAAGCCGGCCGGTACGATGAAGCTCAAGTCCTCTGTAGCAATGAGGCTGGCCTCCTCAAACAAGACGTTGATTCCCGCCGGTTCAAACACGTAATCGCTGTTGGCGGTCAGCTTGTCGCACCACGAAATCAACTCAGACCAATCAACGGGTTTCTCCTCACTGTCAAGCCACACCAACCACAGGAGTTCGTTTGACTGCGGGGGTTGAGAAGCCGAGGCCCCGGCGTATTGTGGACAGGCGACGCCAAGGTTGCTCTGCTTTGGTAGCAACAGCAGCGTTGCTTGCAGGGCTGAACGTTCGCTGTCCGTCGCATCTTGCCCGCACCAACCGTCCTCGTTTTCAGGTTGCAGCACATCGCCCCAAGATGAGGCGTCCTCCATGCTCGTGTTGGAATCTTGAAACGCAGATTCCCACGAAGAGAACGGCGTTTCCAGTCGATGAATGAACACCTTAGGAGAATCGAATGAATACGTCGAATCGTTGCCTCCAAGAGCGCCCCGCTCAATGTCCATGAGCGTCATGACACGAGAAAAATTGCTCGTCAGGGGCCCTGAGTCCTCGTGTTGGATGCGTACGAGGAGGTTTTTTCCGATGGTGTCGTCCGAACTGGACCTCTCGATCTCGCTCAGTGCGGGATCGTCAAAGATGGTCGAACCCGCCATGTTGGGCGCAGGAGGCTCCAGAAACACGGGAAGGGAAAACAGGCACAAGACAAGGACGATGGCGACCTTCGTCCGATGCCCACCCATCTCAACACCTCAGGGTAGGATGGGGCTCACGTCCATTCCATCCACTGCCCAGTTTGTGGATCGCGGTAGAACCAACGGCCGGAATCCTTCGGGAATTCAATCGCTTCATAGCCGTCGTACATCTCACCCACAGCGTTGTGTGGAGGGCGTGAAGGCGGACTGCTGGCCTCCCGTGCAAATTCCTCAAACATCATTTCCTCCTTGGCAAACTCTGCGTCGTCCATTCCAGAAGTTCTTCCTCGAGACCTCAGGAAGACCAAAACACTCAGCGCCACAAGGATAAGCAGCCCGATGCCTGCTCCAGCAACGATCATGCTTGTTGTGCTTTGAGACGAGTCCCCCGAGGGGGTGTCGTCGCCGGTCGAATCGTCGTCCTGAGCCTGCGGTTGTTCATCAGCGGGGATCGAATCGTCGCCGTCCAAGACATCGCAGACGCCGTTGTTGTTTGCATCGGACGGCGTCGAGGTGGCATCGAGCGAATCCGTACCACAATCGGCCTCCTCTTCGTCGCTCCAACCGTCGTTGTCGTCGTCCTGGTCTTCGGGCAAATTCAAGGAGGATACGCCCACGACATCGTCCGGTAGACCGTCGCCGTCCGTATCGTTCCATGCCGATGAGTCGGTTGGGAATGCATCACCCGATAGGCAGTGAGGCTCAACATCAACGGCCCCATCGCAGTAGCCATCGCCGTCCGAGTCGGCGTCGAGCGGGTCGGTGTTGGGTGAGTAGAGGTATTCCTCGATGTCCGTCAATCCATCACCGTCGTCGTCGTCGTCTGCGTTGTTTCCTACTCCATCGCCGTCGGTGTCAAGCCATTCGTTCTCATCGTTGGGGAACGCATCCAAGGAATCTCCGTATCCGTCGCCGTCGGCGTCTCCGGGCAGGCTCGTGTCGTCCTCGGATTGATCTTCAGAGACAACGATGACCATTTCAAACGGATTGTACTGGCCCCCCGAAACGGATATTTTGGTTTCTCCCACCGGTATTTGGAACGAGGCCTGTCCGGTTTCGCTTGAAATCAGGCTGGCCATGGTGGTGTTGTTTTGCGTCAGAATGATCGACAGACCTTCAACGGGGTTGTTTGATTCGTCCGTGATGGTGAGGAGAACAACGTCCCCGGGCGCAGGCTCGCTGGGCGTAAACACAAGCGAGAGGTTTTCCATTTCCGGAGGTTCTGGGTTGACCTGCGATGAGATAAAGTTGAACGCAGCGACCATTTGAGCCTCGTTTCCTGAACCCTGTTGGGCAACGCCGATCACGGTGTAGTCAGAAAGCGGAGACGAAAGATGAGGGAGGTTCAAATCTGCACTCGTCCCTTGCCCCCATGCGATGGTGCTGAATCGAGTGAAGTATTCGTCAAACAAATCGGCGACCACGGATGCATCGTCGAATCGGTCGTCGCCCTCGCATCGTTCCCGTTCATCCCTGACTTCAAGAGAACCGTGGCCGTGGGACTCCAGCACCATCGACGAATTCAATCCATGGGAACCGGTCGAGAATTCGTACTCCCCCTCCTCGCCGACGCCCGACGCATTGTACACCACATACACGGTGTTTCCTGGGCCCATTTCATCGGTTGACGTCGTGGTCGAATGCTGAGGGACGACCCGCCCGTTTGAGGTTTCAATCAACCGAGCGGTGTTGGTGTTGATGGTGTGGGGGGTGCGGTCGTAGCGACCTGAATCGGATTCGTGCGTGATGCGGAAGTGAAGGAACGTGTGCTCCTCATCAGCATCGTACCCGTTTCGGACGTCAAGTTCGAGTTCCTCGCAGACCTTGCTGACCTCGTGTTCCGTCCCGGGCCAATCGGTCGCAGGTCGCAGGAGTTCGGTCGAAAACGCCTCGGTGATGGTCGAGAAATCGATGGTCGAAGGGTCGAATCCGTGCGAGGGTGAGGCCACAGCCAACATTCTGGTGGCCGGGTCAAGGGAGCCATCAAGCGCAACGTTGGTCGTCTGACCGGGACCCAGCGGACCGGTCAAGTCAAGGTGTTCCGGATTGTTAAGCACCAATCCGAAATGAACAGCCAGAGGCGTAAGCGAATCCGAGGTGCTGGTTTCCCAGTTTGCATCGGCCCTGACCGACACGACGCCGATCAGGGAAAGCGGAGCGGTGATGTTGAGTTGAACCGTGCGCGAGGTTTCCCCGGGGTTGAATTGAATCTCCTCCACAGAACCCTCGGTGTTCCACGCCTCGTCCATGTCAGGGAACGGAACGGACAGGTCGAGAGGCAAACTACCGACCGAGGTTTGATGCCGGTCGTTTATTCCATGGGTTTGGATTTGGATGGACCGTGTGGAATCCGTGCCGTTGGCCGCATAGACCGGCAAGCCGGAGAAGTAGCCCAACACGTCCATGCCCGAAACATCGACCGCTCCGGAGGTGGCGATGCCAAAGTTAAGGCCAACGCCCGTCAACGTAGCGCCGTCCGAGGACCGCACGTGTTTCGCTTGAACAACGCTGACGTAGGCTCCGGTGTGAGGAGGAACCACCGAAAGGTTGGATTTCCCGTCTTCGTCCGATGCTCCAATCGTTTGAGTCATCACCTCAAACGGTCCGTTGGTGACAAATTCGTTGATGATGGGGGCGCTCGGTGTGGCGTCCTGGTCGGGCGAATTGAGCTCGCAATAGCGCCACTCTTCGTTGGTCGAGATGAAGTCTTGGTGGTACGGGTTGCCGTCGTCGTCGTACTGCTCGAACCCGTGGTTCTCCTTGAACACAAACCGGTGAACGTAGTTGATGGCGTTCTCAAATTCATAGTTGATTTCAATGGTGTACGTGCTGCTTCCACCCGGCGCAGAGGCGGCGTAGGCGTGTTGTTCACCGTAGTTCTCCCGGCCGTCGTCGTCGCTGTGACCGGTGGTCACGCTGGTGGTCGCTCCGTCCCCCCAATCGATGGACAGCGAAACCAAGTTGGTGCGATCGAACGAGACTCGGCCCGTGTCATCGTCTTGGTAGTAATAGTCCTGCACGCTGAAACCAAGGTAAACATCGGTGCTGCTCCCGCTCCCGGAGGAAATGGTGCACCCTGGGCTGCTGGGCAAGGGCATTTCATTCCTGAACCTGAATTCCAATCCATCCGGCGTGGTACCGCTGGTGGTGATGAGCGCAACGCCACGACTCGAAAGCGAGATTTGGTTCGCCAGAGCCGAGGAGGCGTCCCAACCGTTTGCGGTGCCTTCCACGGTGACCTCCCCCTGGAAGGAACCCATGTCGTCAACCATGTCGTCACCCTCCTTGTCCTCTTGTCGTGGTTCGATGGTGACCGAGAGTTGACCGTCAACGTCGCTGCCCGAATACACCGCTTCGAGATTGGAGGGTGTTCCCGACGAAATCTCAAGCGATCCTTCGGGGGACAACGTGGAGACGGCCGATTCACCCAAACCCGGAGAAATGCGGAGAATGGCACTGTCGAGTTCGGCTGCGTCCAGTGCGCCCATCGCCGCATCGTAGGTGGTGGACTCAACAACGTACGGTTGACCCACGACCGTGGTCTCCGATTGATTCACCAAAACACCGATGGCTGAAACAATGAACAGTTCGTCGTTCACCTCAACGGCCACGTCACCCGCAGGAGCGGGTCGTAGGCTTCGAATGTCCAGTCGTGAGTTCTCAATCGTGCACCCATCGTCTGCGCACGCTGGCCTGTAGTTTTCCAGCGGTTGGCTGAAGGTGTAGGTCTCGATTCCAAGCGACGATGCGGTGAATCGGCCAAGATAGTGATCACTTCCGTCGGATTCCTGACTGAGAACGACGTTGGTCTCTTGGCCGCTGGAATCCGTGACGGTCATGTTGAAATCGTTCGGATAGTCGCTGTGGCTGTTCCACGGGCCGTTGATGGAGAGTTCAAACCCGAGATCCAAAACATGCTTGTTCAGAAGCGTCGTCTGGATGGGGTGCAAGTCGTCAAAAACGACGTATTGGAACGAATCTTGTTCCGAACCCTCATCTTCGGAATCCCCATCGCCCTCATCGTCGTTCTGGTCGTGATTGTACTCCCATTCAAGTTCACGGTCCACGGTGAAGTTGGCCGCCCACGATGTGAACTCGTTCACGGCATCGCCGACCTGTTCCCACGCCGGGTCCTCAACGGTGTCTCGTAGGATGGTCAACAGTTCAACATCAAAGCCGTTGAAATCATCAAACCCATCGCTGACGTGCGGGTACGAAGCGTCCATCTTCGCTTGCCACTGCAAGCCTTCGGACGTGTTCAGCAACAGCTCGTATTCCCAGATGACCTCGTCGGGGAAATCATCCCCGTCCAAATCGGAGACGGTCACGTCCATTTCCGACCAGCTCACGACGAGTTTCTGGAAGGGCGTCATGTTTTCGTAATCCCCGCCTGCAAGGGGTTCGACCCATGCCTCGAACCCAGCGATGAGGGCGTCGGGGTGCGCTGACACAGAAAGGAGGGCCATGTTTCGCAACACGGTTTGGAACGATTGGAACACCATCTCGTTGTTTGAGAGGTTGTCAAGAGCATCGCTCAACGCATCCCATTCGTCGCTCCCGAGCATGGCGTCGTAGGCCGCTGAGAAGTTTTCTGTGCCTGAGAACCTCGTGAAGTTCTCAATCGGGTCAAAGGTACCAACGTACTCCATCATCGGGCCAAAATCGTTGACCGTGCGCGGAAGTGGGAATTCATTTCCGTACACGAACAATCCTGTAAGAAACGCCATCCCTGCATCCAAATCATCGGATTCCAAAAATTCCATGAGCGCCTCCAAAAATTGGGCGCCGTCTTCCATTTCGTAGGACGGGTTGTTGTAGCCCGCTGAGATCATGTTGTTCCACAGCTGTGCACTGTCGCCCAGACCCGGCTGAGCTGTTGCGTCTTCAACAAATTCTGCCCAACCGCCGGCGAGACCGTCGCCCGACGCGTTGAGGTTGTCAAACACCGCTTTCATGTCCATGGTGGGGTTGGCCGTGTCCCACGTCGTGTCCACGGTCTTGAGCACCCCTTCGATTTCGGAGACAATCTTTTCGGGAAGTTGTGTCGGATTGTCCGTTGCTTGTAGACCGCTTTCCTCGACGGTAATGCTCGCCCCGTACACGCCACCAAGCGCATCCAGAGGAACGGTGTAATCCCCGGCCCACACCATGATGGTTGAATCGTTCTCGTGCACTCCTGAGGGCGTCAAAACGACGTTGTCCACGACCACGGGGTTGCTGGGAAGCTCCCCTTGGGTGATGATGCCGATTGGGTCGTTTTCGGGGTAGTGCAACACCTGAGCGGTCACAACGGTGTTGGTGGATTCGGGTGTACCCGAATGACCTTGGGTGAGAGCAAACAATTCGATTGAGTCTCCAACGGACGTGAACTTGGTCGTCACGTAAGCATCAATGCTGAGGACGTCGTCGTTTGTCGCGGACTGTGCGTTCGGGTGGAGTGAATCTGCGACGACCGGAGCGGCGGTCATCAAAACAAGCAACAGTGAAATGAGGATTGCGTTTCCTTCTTTCATGCTCCGAGGAGGACACGAAGGTATTAGACTGTTTTGAGAGCCTAAACGGTCCCTGTTGAGTAGATTCCGAAGTTTAGGACGCCATCGTGCGAAATCAAGGAGGAGCAGTGAACTTCACCAAACCCTGTCTCGGTCCAGACCTCCCCCGTCGGCGTGTAAAGAGGCTGAATCGAAGCCGAGGCGTACATCAAAGCGGACAGCGGGGCGAGGGAGACGCTCTGTTCAAGGTGCTCGTAAGACACCGAAGACATGGTTGACTCAAAAACGGCCGGGCACCAGCTTGAGGTGGAATTGACTTCCTCGCCCAACGAGAACAACGTTTGGCCAAGGCTTGTCTCCACGGGTGGTTCGCTGATGTTCGTCGTGTTCTGCTTCACCCATTCATGCGGTGAGGAGATGGTGGTGGAGGAGGAACGGGGCCCGTAGGCAGCGGTCAACACTGCGTCCCCCGATGCAGCTCGACAGAGGAAGCTGTCGGGCAAGCAGGCGCGAATCAATTTCGTGGTGTCGTTCAGGTGTTGAACGACGACTTCAGAACCGGACCTAGAACTGAATCCGTTGTCCGTCTCAACAAACGAGGAGGGCAGCGAGGGCGTGTCGGGGTGCCATCGTGGCGGATCGTGGCGTATGAACACTTCAATGGACGATGTTGCGTCCCCTGAATCCCATCGAATCATGAACCATTCCTTGAGCATGAACGATGATGGGGATTGTTCGTAGAGATGGGTGAAGTGCATCGTTGCCTCAACCCTGCCTTGACGATTGTTTGAATCCACTAAATTTGTGATAACGACCTCCCCCTGCAATTCAACCCCAACAAGCGAATGAATGCACTCACCGCACGGTGCTGCAACGACGTTTGTTGAGGTCAAATTCAAGCTCGCCAGCGCTCCAACATCAAACCCCTGCAGTCCAAAAGCGTCCATTGCGGAGCGTGTTGAAAGTTGAACGACGCCCTGAATGGATTCAAGCTGCAACGCCTCTTCACGTTCTACGCGTTCGTTTGAGGACTGGAGGGAAAACGTGGCAAACAGAACGATGGCCACGCAAAACCACTCGAAAACGGACAGGGACGGTGCGCCGGCCACGCTCCGACCAGACGACGTTGAGCCTTAGGGTTGACCTTTGATGTGGGCCTTGATGAGGCGTCCGATTCCGAACTCAGCGAGGGCGTCGTTAAGGGAAGAGGACAGTTTGTGTGCCGGGTTGCCACTGCTTTTCTTTCTTCATGCATCGCTTGAACTCATCCGACTCAAGGTGCCCGGACAGCCAAACGTGCAGGTTGGTCCATGGCTGGGCGTCAAACCAGTTCCGATTGTGATTGGCAAACTGGCGCACGAACGGGAACAATGCATCGTTGAGTTGGGCTGCGAACGCCGGACCATCGCACAAGCGGGCATCAAGGTCGGTCAGATAGGCGGAGGCCAGCGTCCGCTGTTCAAGTTCGTCCACGTCCTCGTAGCGGTTCGGGTACTTGTAACGGTCCAAATGGAACTTGAATTCGTTGTCGTTGCGGTCCACCCAGTGCGTTTCTTCTTCGCTGAGTTCCCAGTCGAGCACGTGCTGCATGATTTCGAGGCTCTCTTCGATGACCGTCCCGTCGGGCAGCAAAAGCACGGGCACCGTGCCCTTGGGTGAGATTTCCATCATGTGGTCGGGACGGTCCCTCAACACCACTTCCCGAAGCTCGACTTCGTAGGTCTCTCGAACGATCGACATGCGTGCCCTCATCGCATAGGGACAGCGGCGAAACGAGTAAAGAATCGGGGGCGCCATGGGCACGCATCCTAGGTCACTCGGGCGGCGTGGGCGGGGCGTAGCCACCGTCAACGGCTTCTTGCACGGTCTCCATATCGGCGTCAACCATCATCTGAACGAGTTCTTCGAACGAGGTGCTGGGCACCCAGCCGAGTTCCTTCTCGGCCAGTGCAGGGTCGCCGATGAGCAAATCCACCTCGGCAGGACGGAAGAACTTGGGATTGGTTCGCACTCGAACCACATCGTTTTGATCGGTGGCGATGGTGTCAACGCCCTCTCCAGACCACGTCAACTTCATGCCGACGTGGGAAAAGGCAAGGGAAATCATGTCCCGGACGCTGTGCGTGCGTCCTGTGGCAACGACGTAATCACCGGGCTTGTCCTGTTGAAGCATGCGCCACTGCATTTCCACGTAATCACCTGCGAAGCCCCAATCTCGCTTGGCGTCAACGTTGCCGATCCACAGACATTCATCGAATCCGTGCGCGATGCGAGCGGCGGTCATGGTCACCTTCCGTGTGACGAACTCCAGGCCCCTACGAGGGCTTTCGTGATTGAAAAGGATCCCCGTGCAAGCAAACATGTCGTAGGATTCGCGGTAGTTGCGGGTGATCTCGAAGGCGAACACCTTAGCGCAACCGTACGGTGAGCGGGGATGGAAGGGCGTGAGTTCCGTTTGCGGCACGTCACGAACCTTGCCGTACTGTTCGGATGAGCCAGCCTGATAGAAACGACAGTGCGGTGCATGCTTGCGAATGGCTTCAAGGCAGCGCAGCGCGCCCAGTCCCGTGATGTCGGCCGTCATCATGGGCGAGCGCCACGATTCGGGGACGAAGGACATGGCGCCGAGATTGTAGAACTCATCAGGTTGAGTTTGAGAAACAGCGTTGTCAATGGAATTCTGGTCGGCGAGGTCGCCGTTGAGGAGGTGAAAGTTTTCGTTCCCCATGAGGTGGTTGATGAGGCTCCGTCCGGAGGTCGGTTGGGAGACACGACGCACCAATCCGTGGACGGTGTAGCCCTTTTCGAGAAGAAGCTCAGCGAGGTAGGAGCCGTCCTGTCCGGTGATACCCGTGATCATGGCTGTCTTGCCGCTCATGGTAAACCGTAGATGCCTCCCTTTTTCAAACGGTCGCGTCCTAGGCGAGAGCCAACACCCACCGCAGGACGACAATCATGGGTGGATTTGAAAGAGGAGAGGACGACCTTCCGTTTGATGGCTCAAGAGGAGGGCGAAGCGCCAAAGCGTCCGTGCGTTCTCATCGTACGCGGTTCGTTTGACGCTCTGGGCGGGGCCGAACGTGAGTTGCTCCAACTCGTGCGAGCCGTGGACCGCAGATGGGACGTCGTGCTCGCCACGCTGGACCTTCCGCCCCCCGCAAAAGAACTTCTCGGCGATGCGAACGTCCATCTCTGCACGCCTGAGCAGCACGTCGTTTGGCCGACAGGTGCACGCGCTGAACTTACCGCCGCCGCTAGCAAACACGCAGAAACCGTTTGGAGCAACGTTCGCATTCCGTGGGACCGCATTGACGCCGTCCATCTATCGGTGTGCAAGGGCACCCTTGAGATTCTCCCTCTCATTCCCGGACACCTTTCCGTGCACTACCACTGCCTCGAACCACCGCGCTGGCTGTACGAGGACGTGCTCCACCGTCGCTTGGACGGGAGACCCAAGCGCCCGCTGTGGCTGACTCGTCTGATTTTCACGACCCAACGCCGTCGAGATCGACGACTGGTGAAGGCGCTCCTGAATCGGCCCGGCTCGGCCATTTCCGGCAATTCGATGTGGATACAACGCCGGCTGAAATCGGTGTACGGGTTGGCATCGGACCCGACCAAAGAAAACGGAGAGCCTCCGTTGCGAGACGGTGCTGGCCGACCGCTCGAAGCGACGCACCTCATGCACGTCATCGACATCGATGCGTGGCCCGTGGAGGCGGGCGCATCGGAGCGGACCGACCTCGCCGACGCTCCGACCCTCCCCGAGCCGTACGTCATGACCGTCGGTCGTGTGTCCCACGTCAAAGGCACCTGGGCGACCCTGCGGTCGTTGAGCGGAACCGGCCTGGGTCTGGTTCACGTCGGTGGAGGCGATGCCGACGACCAAGCTGCGCTCCACGCCGAAGCCAAGCGATTGAAGATCCCGCTCGTGTGCATGCCGAGACTCTCTCAACCCGGCTTGGTTGGGTTGGTTCGAAACGCTCACGCCGTGGTCAGCCACGCCCATCAGGAACCGTTCGGTCTTACCCCCATCGAAGCGATGGCGGTGGGTACACCGGCTCTGATGGTGGACGAAGGTGGCTTCCAGTGCACCATGGCGGGCGTGGAGTCGGGGCGTCTTCTTCGACGGGACGACGAACGCGCTTGGAAACAAGCCTACGAAGACGCCAAAAATCCAGACCTCCGACGAGCTTGGGCAGAAGTTGGACGGCCCTACGTTGAAGAGAACTTCACCCTCCCTGTTCAGATCGCCGCGCTGGAGCGAATGATGGGGTTCTGAGTCCGGTGGTTGAATTCTTTATGACCTCTAAAGCGAGAGGTCCTGTATGAACGAGGAACAATTGCCGCAAACCATGCTGCTGGTCGGTGTTGGAGGCATCGGCACTCAATTGGCTGAACTGCTGGTGGCCGCCTTGCGAAGGGTCAACCTTCGGGGCGACATCACGCTGATGGACGCCGACGTCGTCGAGGCGTCAAATCTGGGCCATCAACGCTTCACGGCCAACGACATCGGACGGGCCAAGGTGGCTTGTCTTGCTCAGCGCTTGGACGACGAGACCTCTGCGCTTCGGGTCAACGCCGTGGTGGAGAATCTGCGACGTGAGGAGCAAGTAGCTGGATACGACCTCGTCGTGGTCTGCGTGGACCGTCCTGAGCCACGTCGACTTGTCCACGGTTTGGGCGTTCCTTGGCTCGACGTACGCTGCAGCGGCGACGGATGGATGGTGTTGTCCTCCGACTCGCACCCCGCTCTCCTTGAACGCATGACGCCCGACCATGAGCCAGCGAGTTGCCAAGTCGCTGGTGCACTCGATGCGGGAAACCTGGAATTCGGATTTGCCGTTGCGGCCGCCTTCGGCGCCCAGTGGGCGCTGCAAACATGGCGCGGTCGGACCGCTCCGGTCCAGTCGATGGGCAGTTTGACCTACGGAGCCCTGTCCTTCCCNGAGGTGAAGGCGTGATTCAACTACCGGACGCCCACACGCTNCAGTTTGAGGACGNCACGTGGCAGAACGCCTGTCTCGCAGCCAGCGAGCGACGAGTCGAGGACGCGGACTTGCTCGCCGCTCAAACCGCGCTGGCTCAAGCCGGTCGTTGGGACGGTGTTTACGTCCTTTCGGTGATGGCGGGGTTGGAGACGTCGGTGCTGATCGACGCTGAAGACCGGGTGTTCATCGACTGGGGCACAGCGGGCCAAGTCACCCTCCAGCCGCCCGTCGGTGGGCGTCTTCCGTTCAAGCTCTGGGTCCACACCCATCCACGGTTTGCGTCGTATTGGAGCGGCACGGACACCAACAGCCTCAGCCTCGGTGCACGAATTCTTGAGGCCGCTCTTGTTCTGGGCCAACCCGGTCCCAAGCAGAGCAAGAACCGGTCGATGACGGAGGTTGAAGACACCTCCAAACTGGGAGATCACGGGCCCCTTAGCCAGTGGACCGATGAGGAGCCCGTACCTTGGAGCGAATGGTACGTTCTCAACGACATTGCGACGGAGGGATTGGAGTGACGGTACGAGGACCAAAGGACGACGAGGAGCGCTTCAAGGCCTTGCTGGCGATACTCAACGGAAAGGGACGGAGCATCGCCGAAGTTGTGGAGGAGTTGACCGGTGAAATCCCTTCCGAGGAAACGGTTCAAGCCGTCAAAAACCGACTTCACATGGCTCAAGAGAGCGGTGAACCGGTCGACATCGCTGGCGTGGTTCAATCGCTGAACGACCTTGCAACCCGTTGGGCATGATCACTGATTGGTGTAGGCCGGACGTCGGTTTTCAATAAGCGCTGACAAGCCTTCCAGAGCGTCCTTGGTCGAGAAAATCGCATTCAGGCCGTCCAACTCCAACTGCAGACCGCTCTCGAGGTCGGTCGAAGCAGTGGCGTTGATCAAATCGCTGGCCATTCGCAAGCCGATCGGTGCCGTAAACGACAGGCTCTTGATTTGGCGTGCCACGATCTTCTCTTCTCGGTCGAAGCCTTCCGGGCATTCACCGTCCATGAGAACAGCCATGTTCTCGTCGGTGAAGAAGGAAGAGGCAAACTTGGCCACGGGTGACGACGGGTTAGCGGGCTGACCGGGGTACTTCTGCGAGGGCTTGCCCTGAGAGGCGAGGGTGCGAATGCAATCGTCAACGGCCGCCACGTCAACAAGGTGCGTGACCAAGCCGAGGTCGGCTGCGGTGTTGGCGTCCATGAAATTGCCAGCCAACACCGCCCATCGAGCAGCAGGGATGCCGCAGATGCGGGCAGGGCGTTGCGAGCCGCCAAGCCCTGGATAAATGCCGATGGAGGTCTCGGGGAAACGGAATTGAGTTCGACGGGTGCCGATTCGATAATCGCACGCCAGAGCGAGTTCCAAGCCGCCACCAAGCGCCAAACCGGTGGTCAGCGCCACCGTGGTCTTGCTGGAGGTTTCCAACATGTTGAGAAGTTCATGGCCGTCAGCGGTGAACTCGTAGATTTCTGGTATGGCGTCGGCTCGGATTTTGTCCACAAAGAACTTCACGTCGGCTCCGGCGACGAAGGCCTTCCCGGCTCCGTCCACGACGATGGTGTGAACGTCCGTGTCGGCGTTGGCGGCGGCCACGGCGTTGGTCAGCTGGCCAACCACGGTCACGTTGAGCGCGTTCATGGCCTCCGGGCGATTGATGGTGATGGTGGCCACGCCGTCGTTGACGATGCTGTCGACGTAAGAAAAATCCCACGGAGCATCACCCTGGCCGCTGAAGAACGCGGGGACGTTCCAGCCCTCGCCTGCGGTTTGGGCGTAGGCGTTGGCCATGCGACAGGCCTCAGCCACACCGATGCGATTCATCATCTCAAACGGACCGCGAGCCCATCGGAGTCCCACTTTGGCCCCGCGATCGACGTCTTCCATGCTGCAGATGTCTTCTTCAACGATTTGGGCTGCAACCCCGAAAACAACGCCGAGCAACCGCTCGGACACCGTCGTGTATTGTTCAGCGGTGTAGGTTGCGTCCTCGGAAACGTCCCATTGCTCGTTGGCCTCCACCAGGGCCCTCAGGTTGGCAGCGCCGGTGTAGCGGGGGGTGTGAAGTTGCTCGGCCAGATAGTCGGTGGAATGAAGGGCAATGGGCGGGCCAGTCAGGTTCATCAGCCCGAAAGGACCCAAACCAATTCGAAACGCCTTGCAGGCCACGGCATCGATTTGAGCTGCGTTGGCAACGCCCTCCTCGAGAAGGAGACAGGCCTCGTTGAGCCAAGGAACGAAGAATCGGTTCACGACAAAGCCCGGACGGTCGGCACAGACGATCACCACTTTTCCAAGCATCTTGCAGTACTGAACAACTTTGTCGATGGTTTCTTGACTTGACGATTTAGCGGGGATGACCTCGACCAAGCGATTCTTGGCTGGGTGATAAAAGAAGTGCAGTCCAACGAACCGATCGGCACGACCGGTCGCTTCTGCAAGGGCGTTCACGGAAAGTGAGGAGGTGTTGGAGGCAAGGATGGTCTCGTCTCCGCAAGCCTCGTCCAACGCGTTGAAGACGGCGGTCTTGACGTCAAAATCTTCGAACACGGCTTCGATGACTAAATCGGTTTCCTCTGCCGTGTTTTCCACCCCGACCACGCCCGTGATTCGGCCTCGAATGGCTTCGACTTGAGCGGTTGAGAAAATGCGTCGCTCCACGGCTTCTTGGAGGAAGTCGGCGATGATGGATTGGCCTCGCTCAACCCACTGGAGCTCACGGTCGACCATCTGAACGTCGAATTCTTCCTGTGCGCTCTTCTGGGCGATGCCGGAGCCCATGTTGCCCGCACCGACGACGGCCACACGTTGAATTGGTTGCATGGACCTTGGGAAATCGATTCACCTAATAAGAATCTGTAGTCGGAACTTACACATCCATCACAGGGAACGATACGCAGCGGACATGTTTTCAACGAAGACCGCGGATGAGAATCGCTGTGCGTGCTCCATCAACCGCTCGTCGACCAGTTTTTCTTCACTGGTTCTCCAAGCGTCGTGTTGACCGCTCAAAGCGTTCGACCACGCCTCCACATCGCCCGCCGGTAAACACGTGCCTTCTGGCATCAACTCGTTGTGAGCGGGAAGGTCCGAACAGAGAACTTGACACCCCGAAGCCATGGATTCAACGGGTGGGTATCCAAAGCCCTCGGCGGCGCTTGGAAACAGGAGCAGGTCGGCCTTGTGCCTCAGTTCCATCATCGCCTCGTCGTCGAGGCGTGAATGAACGACCACCTCCATGTCGAGGTCCTGAAGCAACGATGCGGTCGATGCACTCCGGTCGCCCACCACGTGGAACACGCTGGTTTGCCTGAAGTCGTCATCGGCGCCCTTCAGCAGTTCGACCAGAAACCGTAGCCGCTTGCGAGGATCGGCCGAACCCACGTAGAGAAGGTTGAATTTCGAGTTTTTGGGTTGCGGCCCGGTGGGCGCATAGCGCTCGGTTTCAAGGCCGAGTGGAACCGCGACGGTCCTGACGTCCGGGTACGCTTCACTGCACATACGCCGGGTGTGTTCGGAATCGCACACCAACAAGTCTGCACGGCCCAAACCTGCTCGCAATTTGGAGAGGTCAAACCTTCGAGCCAAACCGGGCGAGTCATCGCCAATCTGAACATGCTCGTCGTGATGATGCACGCCACGACCTGACACGGACACTGTGTGGGGGAAGAGATGAAACAAATCGTGCACCGTCACCATGATTTTTGGCCGTCCTGGGAAGCGTGCCGGCACAAGATGGGCTTGTTCTTGGTCGGTGATGTGCACCACATCGTTGGGCCCGAGGTGCTTTTTGCAGAACGTTCGAACCGTTTTCGGATGTTTGCTCCAACGGAATCGCAGTCGACCCAAGGCCGACGACTGCTCGGGGTATTCCAACACCGACAGCATGGAGACATCGGGAAAACGCCCGGCCTCGTGGTGCTCCACCAAAGCGCGATGCGCGCCTCCAAGCCCAGAATAGGGCGTGAGTGCGCCACCTCTGACCAGCAGCACCCGAAGGGCGTTGGTTGGGGGGGGCGAGGACGCCATGTCCTTTGGACAGGGCCCCGCTTCTTCAATGGATGACCTTCCCTGATGCGAGTCAAACCGATTGCTGCGGCTCCGATGGTTGAGTGTGGAAAAGAAATCAAGTAGTGTTGTTGATTCGGAGAAGGCGAGCGTCCATGCCAGAGCCACCGATGTCCATCCCCCTCGACCAGTTTTCGATCATCGAAAACAACATCCAAAGCACGATTGAACAAGGCACAAAGATCCGCAATTTGCTCGCGAAGCACTCCAACACAGGTCCCTACAACGCAGAATGGGAAGTCGAGGCCGCCGTCGAAGCTCTTCACGTCTTTGCTTCACGGTGGACCATTGAAATCCTCGCTACGCTCTACATCACCGGTCCGCGACGCTTCAACGAAATGAAAAACATGCTCTCGGGCATTTCAAGTCGAACCCTTTCGGACAAACTCCGCTTCCTGACCGAGGAAGGGCTCGTGCTGCGCGTCGTCACCGACGGTCCGCCGGTCAAGGTCAGTTACGAACTGAGCGCTCACGGCAGAACCTGCGGACGGCTCCTTTCCCCGCTGGTGGCCCATCTCAAGATGGTCGCTGGCTCGGTCGTTCAGGGCTGAACGACAGCGCCGCTCAAACGAGCGATGGATTAAGGGAGGAGAAGGGCAACCCTACAGGCATGCCCCTGCTGGCTCAGTGGACTCGTCAACGTCCTTGGCTGGCGGCAGGATTGACCACAGCGGCGAGCGGCGTTGCCGGGCTTGCAGGCGGACTTGCCACCTTTGCCGGTACCGTTGGAGCCATGGCCGTCGGCGGCATTTCCACTCGCGCCACATCGTACGAACACCCGCTTCGAAGGCGAATCCTGTCCACCCTTGAAACCAGACCGGGTCTGTGCTACCGAGAACTCCAGATCGTGTTGAGCACGGCCAACGGAACCTTGCGCCACCATCTCGATGTTTTGCAGACCCGCCGGGCGGTCACCGTGATGCCGGTCAACGGCCGGACGTGTTATTTTGCTGGCGGTCCATCCCAAGTGGAGGTGCTTCGAAGCACCGTGGTTGGAGAGCAACGCATGGCTCAACAACTCCCCATCGGTCTTTCTCCGGTGCAGCGAATGATTCTCGAAAACATCGACCGGGAGGGCGTGCCGCGATCCCAAGCAGCTCTAGCTCGACGTCTGAGCCGCACGCGAGCCACCGTCCACAGCGCGGTCAAAGTGCTCCGTCGGCGTGGAATTCTGCGCGAAGACCGAATCGAGCTCATGCCCCACATCGATTTGGACATCTACACGCGAGCTGCGGGGGTCGATTACGAGTTCATCGACGAGCGTCGCACCGCCTCGTCGGTGTGAAATGATTTACGAAATCTGTCGCTTGAGCGACAATAGTTGCACAGCCTTCAAAGACCCATGGCACCGCCGTTGGACCATGTTCTCGGTGCGTCTGGTCGAACACCCTTTACCCACCACCGAGCGGGACGTGGACGGCCTCATCGCTTGGATGATCGACACCTTGTCGCTGGTTCGAAAACGCGGCGACGCCACCGCAGATCAAGGTCGAGCCGGGCCCGTGCACCGATTGCTGCGAGATCACCTCGTCGGTCGCCCAGAGCGGAGTTGGGATGCTCAAATGCTGGCCGACGAACTCGCTCAGATGCCCGCCTCATTGAATCACCATCTTTCTCGACTGGTCGAAACCGGTCTCATCGGCTTCACCAACGAAGGAAAAGGGTGGCGAAAGTACTACCTCCGAGGCGGTTCCCTCACCAACGCCGTCGCCCACCTCAACCAACACAGCACGATGGTGCTTCAACAGCGATTCCAATTGATCAACGACCGGTGGGCGCGTTCTGGCGATCCGTTGCCGGTCGAACTCCCGCAGGAGGACAGCGCTCCGTTTTCACTCGGACTGGTGGACCATCGCCCCATGCCCGACGATGCCCCTGGAAGCCAGCTTTCCCATTGGATGAGCGATTTCGGTCTCTTGGGTGAACGACCGGGAGCCGAGATTAGCGAGGACTCCCTTTCCGTTCGCTTGTTTTCCACCCTCCTGGAACGCAATCTCCCGCTTTCTCTTGACGAAGCGACCGAACTCCACGGTGGACAAAAGGCCCGAATCGGGCGAATCTTGGAGCGTTTTCGCGCCACCGGCATGGTGGAGCGCGTCCCTCGGACCGACCGGCTGAACTCGGCGTTGTGGACGGCCATGACCGCACAACATCAGCGTCGGGGAGAGGATTGGATGCTCAAAAAAGGTGGATTCCAACGGTTGCTCAGTGAAGAACAGCAATCGGCGCTGCTGAGAGCCTTGGCCAAAGGTTCGCTGGGCGTCAGCGACGTGGCCAGCCATCTGAAGGCGGTTGAGGCCAGAGAGCAAATGTTGCTTCTCAATCTGCTGGGTGGCCGACTTCCGATGGGCTACCGCATGTCCGGAGCGAGCGCCAATGCGGTGCAGCGACGCGTGCAGGACCGATTGGATCGGGTCCTACGTCGCATGGTTCGTGTGGCGGGGCTGCTCGACGAAGCGCTTGCTGCTTCCGAGCCTTCTGCGTAAACGGTGTTCCCATGTCGTCCTTTATCGCCTCAAAGCAGGGCCCATGGGACGGCGAAGCGCGCCCGCTTCATCTGGCCCCCATGTCGGGGGTCACCGACCTGCCCTATCGCCTGCTTGCAAAGGAGTGCGGAGCGGACATCACCATCACAGAGTTCACGAATTCCACGGCGCTGACGCGGGAAGCCGCCACCTCGTGGCGAAGGATGGAAACCCACGAAACAGAAGTCCCGTTCATTCCCCAAATTTTTGGTGGCGACCCGGGGGACATGGCCACGGCTGCGGAGATGCTTGCGCCGGCTGCTGACGTCATCGATCTCAACTTTGGGTGCCCCGCACCCAAGGTGACCAACATCTGCGCCGGTGCAGCGTTGATGGGTGAGCCGGACCGCTTGGTGGGGATGGTGGAAACCATCGTTGACCGCGTGGACGTACCGGTGACCGCCAAGATGCGGCTTGGAACCGGTGGAGCGATGATGAACAACTCAACCGAGATTTGCCAGCGGTTGGAGCAGGTCGGTGCACAGCGCCTGTGCATCCACGGGCGCACCCTCAAGCAACGATACTCGGGAGAGGCGGATTGGACAAGCATCAAAGAAGCCGTGGAGTCCGTGGAGGTCCCGGTGGTGGCCAACGGGGACGTGGTCGACGCAGCCTCTGCGGCAGCGTGTCTCGAACAAACGGGAGCATCGGGGTTGATGGTCGGACGTGGCGCAATCGGACGACCAACCGTCTTTTCAGACATCAAAGTCGGTTTGGGATGGATGGAACTCCGGGATTTACCTTGGGTCCGCACCAACGATGCTTGGCACGATTTAACGGAGATTGGGCAGGCGTTTGCTTCTCGCAAATGGTGCTGGGACCGCTACATCGAACTGTCCGAAGCAACCGTTGGCATTCAAGGTAAATGGATGCAACGACACGCCATAGCCTTCACCAAGGGCCTTCCCGGTGCCAAAAAAATTCGCACGCTCATGCACCAACAGGAAACCGACAAGGGCAGAGCTGAAGCCATCAGCGAATTCCTAGCTCAGCCGACGTAGGCTCAGAACGTGGATTCCCAGTCTTCAAGGGTGTTCTCTTCGCGAGCCGCCCACTCTTCATCGGTGGTTTCTCCGCGAACCTTGAGCACTTCTCGTGCCAGGAGCCAGTAGATGAGGGCGAGGGAACGACGACCCTTGTTGTTTGCAGGGAGGGCGATGTCCACGTTGCGCAGATGGTTGTTTGCGTCGACGATGCCGACGATGGGCAAACCTGATGCAACCGCCTCTCGAAGAGCCTGCTGGTCGTTGGCCGGGTCGGTTACGAACAGAACATCGGGTTCAATGTACGAGCGAAGGGCGGGGTTGGTCAACGAACCGGGGATGAATCGACCAACGGCGGAGTGGGCTCCGACGGCTTCGGCAAACTTGCGAGCAGGTCGTTGTCCGTACTGCCGAGCGCTGACGACCATGATGGACGGGGCGTCGTAGGTGTTCAACAGCGCAGCGATGGATCGAATGCGGGCGTCCGTGGTTGCAATGTCGAGGAGGTAGAGACCGTCTTCACGGACGCGGTCGATGAAGCGGCTCATGTCGGCGCTCTTCTGTTGCGTACCGATGTTGACGGCGTTCTCCTCGTAGGTTTCAGCGGACACGAGCAGACTGGCTTCTTCGGACATGTTCAACCACAGCAAGCCGCCCACAGACCCCCTGTATTAAACCGCTTCGTCGCATGCAGGCTTCAGTAAGACCTCAAAATCAGCCCGCACACCCCGGAAAAGGACTCAATAAAGAGAACGATGATGGCGGTGCCATGTCAGGGGATATGGCCACGGCGAGCGGCTCTGTTCCAACCCACCCCGGCGCCACAAAGGGCGACGACGGCCGATGGCGTGGGAGCGATGGCCACCCTCTTCCTGTGAGCGCCAGCGACCTCGAGCGCTACACGTACTGCCCCCTATCGTGGCACCTTGCCGCAACGGGAACAAGCGGAAAAAGCGAGGCGATCGACCAGGGTAGGGAAGAGCACCTCGCCATTCACGAGTCCATCACGCGTCTTCAAGACCACCAGTACACGGTAAAGCGAAGTCTGTTGATTTGGCAGTGGTGGTACGCCGTCATCGTGGTTCTTCTCATCGACACGATTGCGTTTCAGTACATCGATGACCTCGGTTTGAACATCCTAGACTTTTCGAGAGGATTGGCGGCCGGGGCGTTGGCGTTCCTCTTGGTGGGGCTCGCTGCTGTGTTGTTACCCTGGCGCAAAACAATCGGACTGAACGAGTCGTTTCGCCCAGCCCTCAACGGACGACGAGAAACCATTGACCCGGTGTTTGAGCCTCGTGGATTCATGGGTGGTTGGCTTCAAGGGGGTGTTTTGGAGGTTTCGATGTTTGTGTCGGCCATCGTCCTCGCCCTGCATTCAATCGCCCTTTTGTTCGCTGAAAACCGGGAGCAGGCGTCCTACATCCTCGGTTTGACCACCATCGGATGGACGCTGCTCGCTTCGGCCGTCCTGCGACGCGCTCTGCAAAACCACGAGGAAGCGGTGCGCATCGCCTCGTTGAACGACTTGAACGCAAGCGACGAGATCTCGTACTCCGACGACGATGAGACCTCAAGCCTGCTGATCGACGAAACAACAGGACTTCGTGGGAGGCCAGATCAAATCGTTATCATCGATTCGGAGTTTATTCCCGTGGAGCAAAAAACAGGCAAGGTGCCCAAGCGTCCCCACGACTCCCACAGACTCCAAGCGCTCGCCTACGCACGACTCGTCGAGACGACGACCGGTCGCTCACCACCGTATGCGCTGCTCCGCTACGGACCGGACAATTTGCACCAACTGCTCTGGAACAAGAAAGCAAACGACGAATTGAACGCCAAAATTGAGGCCGTTCAATCGGCGATGGCTGAAGGCGGTGCTCGCAGGAACCACGAACGCCCCGGGAAATGTCAACACTGCTCGCGACGCCATGCATGCAGCGAACGTCTTGTTTGAATCATTCACACGCATCAACCAACGGGTACTGCGTACAGCTGCTGGTGATGGTGATGATGATGACGAAGTTGTCCCGGACGGACCCCAGGGTGCTTTCTCCGCCACCTCGTGCTTCAATGTCAAGCTCCCATTCTCCTTCAGCGAAGGACGGGTTCGGTTGGAGGGCCTCCTCAAGTGGACTGGCGTCTTCGCTTACGTCCTGCTCCCACTGCACCATGCCCTCGCTGTCGGTTAGGGTTGCACGCACGTAGCGACTTTCGTTGTCCCAAAACGTCGAAGGAAGGTTCCTCGAAAGCTCAAATGAGACCTTGAAATAGACACCGATTTCGGTGGTCTGGTCGGTCACACCAAAGGTGGACCGGTTTGTGTATTCGTTGGCGTAATCGGTGAGCGACGTGAACTCGTGCGTGATGGTGATTTTTTGGTTGTTCAGACTTTCAAAGGCCGGTTCTCGCAACGACTCAACGGACTCCCTCGCTGCGATGAGGCCCATGCACCCCGAGGTGGACGCCATGAGGACGGCCAAAAGGAGGGCTGCTCCGATACCGGGTCGCCGCATGGCACGACCACAAGCCCCAACCCTATGAAGTCCACGCCGTGGCCGTTGCGAGCATTTCAAGACCTAAGGTGCGGTGGTGTGAACGTCTGAATGAAGCGGAACGATGGCCGAGCCACGGCGATGACGAGCCCTATGAACGCTGACAGACACTCAACCGAACTTTGCGCCGCAGACACCGCACTCGTTGGCTCCGATCGGCACGTCAGCGCCACAGGCACCGCACACGTCGGTTTCGGGCGGCGCCTCTTCCTTCTTGGCTTGCCGAGACGGGCGGCGCCGGACGGCTTTGCGCCCCTTGGCCGGTGAGGTTTCCGAGGCCTTCTTTTCGGTCCCAGCAACGGGCCTCTCCTCTTTGTCGTCGAACGAGAAGTTCGCCGTGGCCTCGGACACTTCGTTTCCTGCAAACGCAGAATCGGTCAAACTCATGCCGATCTTGACTTTCTCACCCGGCATGACGCCGTCCTCGCCCGTGATTTCGAAGAGTTGCTCACGAATCGCTGCGTCCGATGCGCTCAGTTCCCCGGTTTCCTTCGCCAACGATTTGAGTTCACCCTTTTCCGAAAGAATGCTGTCGAGGTCTTGGACATCGTCGCTTCGACGGGCGCTGAGCGTTGTGGTGACCCGTTCAAAGTAGGCTTCACGTTCCTCATCGGTCATCTCTTCCGTCGCCAACTCATCGGCATAACGGCGGTCGTAGGCGGCCTCAACCTCGGCTTCAGCCGCTTCGATGTTGGCGTCCCATTCCTCCTCGAGGTGTTCTTCGTCGAACCCGAATTCCTTCACGGCATCGGCGAAATTCTGCGTACCCGTGACGATCTCATCCTCGTTTTCCTCGGGCAGTGCAACCTCTTCCTTCACGATCTGGCGGGGTTCTCGTCGCTCTCGTCGCTCAAAGAAGGACGAAACATCTTGTTGCGCACCGCAGTACGCACAGTTTTCCATGAGATCTGGAACCGTTTCACCGCACTCGTGGCAGTTGTGGAACTGATTGCGCGCTTTCTTGAGATTGAATGAACAGTGAGGGCAGCGATCTTCCGTGCCTTCCAATTCTCCATCGCAAGCCGGGCAGTATTCGAAGATGTCTCGCTCCACCTCTTCTTCTCGCTCACGCGTCAACACGACCGCAGCAACAAGTGCTGCGATAAGAACGACGGCTATGATGCCGAACAACGCCACCGTACCGCTCTCGGACGACGAGCCGGCATCATCACCCCCAGCGTTGGTGGCCAGTGTTGAGAAGGAGCGGGAGAACGTTGAGCTGATGGAAGAATCCTCGGGAATCAATCGAACCGTTGTCATGGAGGCCGTGGCAGCAAACGTGCAGGACAACGATGTGCGATCGCCTCGGTTTTCGACGTTGACCTCCATCGACGAGAGCAAGGTGTTGCTGCTGTCTTGACAGGTGTAGTTGGCCTGACCCGTTTCTTGACTGGTCAAGCCGATGTTCAGCGTGTAGGCTTCGCCGTCGATCAACGGCATGGTTGCTGGATTGTTTTCAGCATCCAGCAGTTCCAACGAAGCGTACTCCCAGTCCAACTTGAGTTTGGACTCCACCAGGACCGAACCAGTGGCGAACGAATTCTGTTTGTTGGCGTCCCAACTTCCCGGGGCGGCCACCCATTGACCCTCAAACTCCGCCGTGTGGGCTCCGAGGGCGGTTGGAAGAGAAACGGTCCACGTGAACGCTTCACCTGCGTTCAAGAGAATGGGCGGCGATTGGCCCTGCAAGCCGTCAAATTCGTACTGTACGTTCCCCGACACGCCAATGTCCCCTGTGTTTTCCATGGTGACGCGCCACTCGACGTCTTCACCGGACTGAACCGAGGGCACGGTTGGAAGCGCATTGGCGTCAACGTACACGTCCGGTATTGGGTAGATGGTCAGAACGCCCGAGGTCTCATCGTTGTCCACGTGCTCCTGCTCAAATCCGTCTTCGTTGAACGGATTGATTTTAGCGGTGATGACGTGGTCGCCGTCCGGGAGAGGACTCAGCGTTGTTGAGCTGAGTTGGGTGGTGAACGATTGTTCGCTGTACCCCACGCCGCTGAACGAGACGTTGAACGGTTGGCCGGTGATCAACCCGCCGTCAGGGTTTGGGAGTTGGACCCAAACGGGCACGTCCAACGGTCCGGTTCCGTTGGTTCGGACCATCGTGCCTTCAACGGTCCACGGGCCTTCAAGAGCGCCCTCGACCGTTGTGACGGTGAGGTCGTCTTTGAAACTCAGATCCATCCGAGTGGCAACGGTCAACTCCACCGTAACCACCTTGTTCATCTCGGAGGCTTCCTCAACGGTGTTCTCTGCGTCAGGGGTCACCTGAACACTGTGAA
>PBMS01000006.1 GCA_002722695.1 Methanobacteriota archaeon | reverse complement strand
GACACCAATCGTCCATCACCACGAGGCCGACGCTTGGAAGCGAGGTTGCCGCCTCCAACAAAGCGTCGACGGCTCGATCAAAGCGTCCACCAAAGTTCATGGCGTGGAAACGTGAACTTTCCACCAGCGATAGGTGTTGGAACAGTTGGGAAAAGCGAGCAGGATCGGGCATTTCAACCGACGCCCAGAGCACCCGCTTCCCGTCTTCAATGATGTCGGCGGCGAGGTGCAAACCAAGCGTTGTCCCACCCGTGCTGCCCTCCACAGCGAGATGAATACGCTCGCCGCTCAGGCCGAAATCATGTCGCTTCATATCGCCCAGACACTGGCATCGGTGAATGAGGGTTCCGGCGTGATTCGGTTTCGCAAGGGCTATGACCCACAACCTTGTGGGCCATGCATGAGTGGCAACGTGAGGGACGGTGAACGAATTCCGCGCCGTGAACCACCTGCCTTTGAGGAAGCGGACAACATCTACGATGCCTGGCGCCGGGACGGTTTTTTTGGAACGGCCCTTGAGGACAAGAATCAGTTTGGACCCATCACGATGATGGTCCTTCTGCTCATCGTTGCGACCATTACCGGAGTGGTCATCAACATCCTTGGGTAAATTCACCGTTTTTCTCGCCGCACCTGTGGCAAACATCAAACCCTAGTTCTCTCGATGCTTGCTCATGAGCGAAGGCTCGGTGAATGTCGAGAGCAGGACCTCCTCTCAGGACAAGCGATGGACCATCATGGCTGCGTTGCTCGGTACCAACACCGCTTTGATGTTGTTTCAGGGCATCGAACAGGCCAGAACCCCAAACGCAGTCCGAGAAGTGGCGTTGGCGATCATCGCTGCCGCACTGCCTTTCCAAGCCATCTACTTCCTCATTTACACGTTTCTGCTTGAACACGAAGCTCGATTGCCACCCGAACGAATTCACAAATTGGGCTTGGCCTCTGCGTTGTGCCAGGTCGTGTCCTACGGTTCGCTCGTGGGCGTGGCCATGATGTGGTATCACCTCTCGGCGTGGGTTGGGTTTTCCTTCATCGTTTCCTCGATTTTGGCCATCTTCTTGATACGCAACGTCATGGCGCCCGTGGAGCCGAAAACAGATGGTGTCAGCGACACCGTTCAACCGTCACCATAAGGTTCAGTGGGAAGGTTGATGAATCGGGCCGTCAGCGTTGGAGCATGGCCTTCTGTCCTCTGGATTACCGTTACGGAGACCAAGATTTCAAGCGCATTTGGTCGGAAATCGGTCGTCATGAACGTCAACTCGAGGTTGAGCGAGCCCTGATTTGGGCGCACTGGCAGTTGGGCCGAGTCACCGAAGACGACTACAACGCTGTCGCTGCGATTGCAAATTCCGAGTCCGTCACCAAAGAGCGTGTTAGTGAAATCGAAGCAGAAACGAGGCACGACATCATGGCGTTGACCAAGGCCATGGCCGAGGCAGCCGGGGAAGCCGGGTGGTGCATCCACCTCGGAGCCACGTCCAACGACATCGTGGACACAGCCGTGGCGTTGCAACTCCGAGACAGCATCGTGCTGCTCCGAGAAAAACTGTGCAACCTCATCTCGGTGTGTGCCGACGTGGCCGAGCGAGAGCGGGACACGGTTATGCTGGGACGAACGCACGGTCAAGCCGCCGTACCCATTACCTTCGGTCTGAAAGCGGCCGTTTGGTTGGACGAACTGCGCCGACAACTGATTCGCCTCGACGAGGCATCGCCGCGGGTCGCAGTCGGAAAATTCCTAGGGGCCGTAGGCACAGGCGCTGCCCAAGGTGAACATGCCCGTGAACTCCAACGACTCATCCTGACCCACCTCGGTCTTGGTGTGCCGCTGGCTACGACGCAAGTGGTCGGTCGGGACCGATACGTCGAATACATGTCTTGGTTGGCCAACGTGGCCACCACCTGCGAGAAGGTGCTGCAAGAAATTCGAAACCTTCAGCGCTCCGAAATCGCCGAAGCTGGCGAGGGTTTTGATGTCAAAAAGCAGGTCGGTTCCTCGACGATGGCTCACAAAAAGAACCCGATCAAGTCTGAGAATGCATCCGGCTTGGCTCGTATCGTTCGTTCGTTCATCATCCCCACCTACGAGAACGCATTGCTTTGGCACGAGCGCGATCTCGCAAATTCAAGCAGTGAACGTTTCACACTCTCGCACGCCTCAACACTGGCGGAAGACGTGATGAGCAAAACGGCCGATGTGCTGACCCACATGTGGGTTGACAAGGAGCGTTGTTTGGCCAACATTCACGCCCAGCGCGGATTGGTGATGGCTGAAAAGGTCATGATTGAGCTGGTGGACCACGGTGTGGCCAGAGACGATGCCCACGAAGTGCTCCGAGAAGCCTCGTTCACAGCGCTTGCGAGCGGCGAAGAACTCATTGATGTCTGCAGTCGAACGCCAACGATTTCTGCAGCGTTCACCGCCGATGAATTGGAAGCGATGTTTGACCCGATGAACCATGTTGGTGTGGCGGGCGAAATCGTTGATGAATGCGTTGCTCTGGCAAGGCGAGCAGTTCAATGAATTTCGTAGTAACCTCGCACGCCGTCCCAGTGAACAGTTCCCGTCACTGAAAGACGTCCGTTGAGGTGAGGTCCGCCCACAACCAGGGTCTCGTATTCACCACCTTCACCCTCGACGTGGAATCGGTGAGATGCAGCGAGGTCGGCCAGTTTCTCAAACGATGAGTGCGTGAGGATGCGGCCGAGCCATTCTTCGTTCAATCCCTCGGCGGAGACACCCGTGAGCATGATCTCAAACCCGTGGTCGATCATCCCTTTCACGTGCTCGTGGCCCGATTGGTGCCACAACGGTGTCCAACTTCGAAGCCCAAGCCGTTCCGCCATCCGCTCAAGCCGTGATTTTTGATAGTCGGATGCCAGCGCGCCCGAGACAAACCCGTCGATGCTGAGTCCTTTCATCGCAGCTTCGAGGTTTTGAATGTCCACTGGTGGGACGCCGCTGGTTTCGACCTCAACCCAAGGCAAGCCGGCCAGTTTGGCCTGCTGTTCGACAAGATGTGTGGATGGAATCTGAAACATGGGGGAATCGTCGTCGGTGATGGTGACGGTGACCAAGCATTCAATGGACCACCCTTTGCAGATCGCCCACCACCAAGCCGCAGCTGAATCCTTTCCGCCCGAGGACAGCACGGCCACGCGCATGAAGTCGCGAGGCAGACCTCCTTGATGAGGCTGTTCGCCTCGCAGGGTTGATACGGGTCGGCATGGAGGTACTGATGCCTCGGAAGACACTCATGTCAATCAACCCGCATCCTCATAAAGTGTCAACCGAGCCAATCAAATGAGGTCAGACCATGCAACCAAGTGGAAGAGGATACGATCACGGCATCACAACATTCAGCCCCGACGGACGACTGTTTCAGGTTGAGTACGCTCGAGAATCGGTGAAGCGTGGCACCACCACCGCCGCTCTGAAGTTCAAAGACGGCGTCGTTTTGGTGTGCGATAAGCGAATTATCAGCCGCCTCATCATTCCAGAATCCATTGAAAAGATGTTCAAAATTGATGCGCACGTCGGCATCGCGACCTCAGGACTCGTTGCCGATGCGCGACAGCTGGTCGCCCGGGCACGCGTCGAGGCTCAGATCAACCGAATCACCTACGGCGCAACGGTCCCTGTTGACGTCCTTGTGAAGAAAATCTGCGACTTTAAGCAATCCTTCACTCAATACGGCGGCTCTCGTCCCTTTGGTACGGCGCTCCTCATCGGGGGGGTTGACGACAACGGCATTCACCTGTACGAAACCGACCCCTCTGGCGCCTACCAATCCTACCACGCCGGTGCCATCGGCAGCGGTCGCAACACGGTGATTGAATTCTTCGAGGACAACTGGAAGAACAACATGACGCTGAACGCTGCCATGAAATTGGGTCTGGAAGCGCTGCGTTCCGCCAACGACGCCGAACTCAACCGGGAGGCCGTCGAAGTCACGGTCGTCGACTCCAACGGCTATCGTGTCCTCGACCGAGGCGAGGTCAACAAGCAAATCGACCGGCTCAAGCCCCTCGAAGACTGAGCGAGAAGTTGAAACGCCGCCTCTCCTTTGGGGCGAACAGGTGATGATGTGGTCAGTCTTGACAACGCCGTTTTGGCCCGCCTAGAAAAAGGCGGGAAACGCTACGAAGTCCTCGTTGACCCCGTGCTTGTTGAGGCGTTCAAAGAAGACCCTGATCGTGTCGATATCAATGAATTTCTGGCCATGGACGAGGTCTTCCACGATGCTCGTGGAGGTGAACGCCCCACGGCCGAAGCGATTGAAAACGTGTTTGGAACACAAGACATTGCAATCATTGCGAGCATGATTCTGGAAAAGGGTTCCATACAATTGACGACCGCTCAGCGAAAGCAAATGGTGGAAAACATGCGCCAACAAATCGTGCATCGAATTCACTCACAGGCGGTGGATCCAAAGACCAAGTCGCCTCATCCCAAAACCCGAATCGAGCTCGCTTTGGAGGAATCCAGATACTCGGTTGACCCGTTCAAACAAATTGAGGAGCAAGTCAAGGACGCCATAGCAAAATTGAAACCGCTCATTCCTCTTTCGTTCGAAACGGTTCGTCTCGCTTTCAAAGTGCCCGGCTCCGCTTACGGATCGGTTTCTCAACTCCTGCGCACGCTCCAACAGAAAGAAGGGTGGCTTGAGGATGGTTCGTGGGCGTGCGTGATTGAATGTCCAGCCGGCATGAAGGGGGAAATAATTGGCCAAGTCATGCGGCGAAGTTCGGATGCAGAAGTGAAAGAACTCTCTTGACGAACGCCATGGGCGTAGGGTGTCCTTTATCATGGGTTGGCGAGTGGGCCGAACCGGAGAGAAAAGAATGTCCCAAGGTCAAGTCGGCGCCGAGCAGCGCCTAGTGACCCCGGGAATGGCCGTTGGGCCATCCACCGGGAAGCGTGCAGGCAGCGGAATCATCGCCGCCGAAGAAACCTTTGTTGCCACCCAACTCGGGTGGCTTCGTGAACGAAACAACACGGTGTCTGTGGACCCCATCAACTCGGCGTACATGCCTCGGTCCGGCGACCTGATCGTCGGCGTCGTGGCTGAGGTCCGAAACAACTTGTGGTTCATGAACATCAACGGTTCGTTTCAAGGATTGCTTCCCATGTCTCTCGCACCGTGGAAGGTCGAGTTTGGCGCAGCCCGCCAGCACATGGACGTGGGGAACGTTGTGCTCGCCAGAGTCCAGGAAGTCGACGAGTGTCACAACGTGGTCCTCACGATGAAAGGCGTCGGTCTTCGACGATTGAATCAAGGTGTGATCGAATCCATTCCAGTTCAGCACATCGACCGTGTACGAGGCCAAAACAACGAGCTGCTTCAACGAATGCGCGACGCATGCGATTGCAGGATCATGGTGGGTGAAAACGGGCGAGCATGGATCGATGGCTCCTCGGAAGGCATCGCATGGGCACGAAAGGCGCTTCGATGCGTGGCCGAGGAAGGTCATAGCAAGGCGTTTGAAACTATTCTTTCTGAAATGGAAAACACAACAAAAGGTGATGCATGATGGGTGGCTACGGAGATGTACAATTGCTGCAAGAAGACGGCAGTCGTTTGGACGGCAGAAAAGTGGATGAAATGCGACCGGTTTCGATTGAAGCCGGTGTTCTACCAGCGGCGGACGGTTCGGCCATGGTGACCCACGGTCTCAACGTGGCTGTTGCTGCTGTCTACGGCCCCATGGAGGCCCACCCAAGAAAAATCCAGCGTCAAGACCGAGCCGTGATCGATGTCCGATACAACATGGCACCGTTCTCAACCTCCGATCGAATTCGCCCCGGGTTCAACCGACGTTCCCGTGAAATNTCCAAAGTCACGGCTGAATCGCTTGAATCCGTTGTNCTGGTCGAGCGTTTCCCACGTTCTAAGATTCGAGTTGAGATTGAGATTCTTGCCGCTGAGGCTGGAACTCGATGCGCAGGNATCACGGCCGCAGCCGTTGCGCTTGCCGATGCAGGAATTCCCATGCGAGACATGATTGTCGGCGTGGCCTCCGGAAAAATCGAAGACACCGTGGTCTTGGACTTGGACAAAGCAGAAGACAATTACGGGCAGGCCGATCTCCCGGTGGGTATTTTGCCCAACACCGGTGAGATTGCGTTCTTGCAAATGGACGGCGACCTTTCCCCAGAGGAGTACGAACTTGCCATGGAATACAACTTCAAGGCCGCCCGAGAAATCCACGAGATCATGGTCGATGCGCTCAAGCGTCGATACGAAGGAGGTGAGGCTTGATGCCTCAACTCGTTCCCTCTCTCCTGCGACAGGAACTCGCCCGATTGGCTGAGGAAGGAAACCGCATAGACGGTCGTGGCCAATGGGATTCTCGAGACGTTTCTCTGGAAACCGACTGCCTCTACAACGCTGAGGGATCGGCGAAAGTGGTCATGGGCGGCACCATTGTGTACGCTGGTGTCAAGTTTGAACTTCGAACCCCGTGGCCCGACCGACCCACGCAAGGCTCCTTGATGTGCGGGGCTGAACTCCGCCCGGTTGCAGGACGCAAGTACGAACCAGGTCCTCCCTCGCCAGAATCCATTGAACTGGGTCGCGTCGTTGACCGAGGCATCCGTGAATCTGGGTGCATCGACATGGAGAGCCTCTGCATTGTCCCCGGTGAGAAAGTCTGGGGCGTCATGATCGACATTCATGTTCTTTCCGACCAGGGCAACATTTTCGACGCCTGTGGCCTTGCCGCCATCGCAGCGCTCCGCACGGCCACCGTTCCTGCTGAGCGATTTGACGTTGGTGAAGACCACACGCTCCAAGTCAACGGCACGCCGATTATGGCGTCCTTCACACGTGTCGGTGGACGATTTGTCCTCGATGCCAACGAGCATGAAGAGCTCGGAGGCGACGAACGCATTCACATCACCTTGGGTGATGCAGGCCACCTCCATTCGTTACAGAAGGGGCTAAAAGGGGTGTTCACGCCCGCCGAATTTGCCGAGATATTCGATGTGGCACAGAAGCGTTGTGTGGAACTTCGAAAACTTGTAGCAGAAAAGGAGGGGAACTGATTGGCAAAGCGAACCCAAAAAGCCGGTGCAACGGCCCGATTCGGAGCCCGATACGGTGTATCCGTGCGACGAAACGCAGGCACGGCCATGGCCAAGCGTTCCCGAAAGTACACCTGCCCGGTTTGTCAATACCAAAAAGTCGAGCGCCAATCTGTTGGCATCTGGGCCTGCAAGAAGTGCGGCCACACCTTCGCTGGTGGTGCATGGGAACCGTTCACACGAGCCTCCGATGCCAACAACCGAATTCTCCGCCGCTCCGTTGACGGTGCCACCACCGCCGACATGGCGTTCATCGCTCAAGAAGCAGCCATGAACTACGAGCGGGAATTGGCTGACCGGCCATCGCTGGATGAAGAAGAGTGATTCAAGGGAGGCGTCTCCCATGTGGCAGTTGAAGCTTCGAATTCAATCGAGGTCTCCAACCGATACCCGAGCCCTGGCTGCCTGCTTGGCCACGGATTGCGAAACCCATTGGAACGACGACGTCTCGTTCGACGTGCATCTCGAGGAGAACGCCTGCAAGGACTTGCGAGCCATGTGGAACACGCGTCTGCGAGGTCTTATCGCCACGGACTCCGTCCTGAAAGTGTTCGGAAAGCATTCTTGAACCTCGGTGAACCCCCTTTGAATTGGTGAGACCATGGAAAACCTTGAGCAACTTCAACTCGTCGTAGCGGAGGTCCAAGCCGCTCGTCAACAGGTGAGCAGTGTACGCGCCCAACTTCAAGAACTCGAAGGCACCATCGCAGCCGTTGAATCTCAACCTGAGGACCTTGCTCTTCACCGACAGATGGGCGGTGTCTTGATCGAAGTGGCCGACCGCGCCGCTCTCTTGTCCGATCTCAAGGAAACACTTGCATCCATGACCGTCCACCTCGAACGCTTCTCGGAGCGAGAAAAACAGCTCGTCCAAACCTACGACGAACTCAAAAAATCCCTCCAGGGTGCTCAAGAATGACGACCGATGTCTCAGCGAGTGCTGAGGAACTTCATCGACTGCACGATTGGTTGAACCAGCACACCACCAACGGCCCCGTGGCGGTGGTTGCCGGAAAGAATGGAGACATGGACACGATCGGCTCGGCCGTTGCACTGGCATCCTCGCACCCAAACATGCTTGCGTGTGGGTTGCACGTCGGTCGCATGGCACAACGCTACATGACCAAACACCAAGCACCGTTCCGTTCGTTGAAAGTACAAGGAACGGCCTGGCCAAAACAACTTGCGGCCATCGTCGTGGTGGATGCAGCAGCGCCCGACCAGACCGGACTGGCGTTGCCTGATGTGCCCACCTGCATCATTGATCACCACGCAACGGATGCTTGGAACTTGGGCGAAGACGACTTCCAAATCAAATGGAACGTTCGCTCGACCACCGAAGTTGTCACTCGGTACCTTGTCGCTCACGCTCCGGAAACACTCTCCATGCCTGTGTGTGAATTTTTACTGGCTGGCTTGGTGACCGACACGGCCCGATTTCGTCACGCAGACTCGGGCTCGTTCACGACGGCTTCCACGCTCATTGAAACCTCGGGTCTTGACTACCAGACGTTCATTCAATCGATGGAAGACACACCGACTTCTCCAAGCGACCGAGGAGCTATACTCCGCGGACTCCAACGCGCAGAAACAACCGAGGCGGGTGCTTGGACGATTGTTCGCACCACGGCTGGTACCCTTGAAGGGAGGGTTGCTTCCATATTGAACACCCTGGGAGCGGACGCCGTTGTCGTCACACGATCCAGGAACGGTGAAACCCGTTTAACTGTACGAGCTCCGCGATCCTCCGTCAATGCAGGTTTGCACATGGGCGCCATCATGCAGGACATCGCTGAAGCACTCGGTGGCGAGGGCGGTGGGCACGACGGAGCCGCAGGATGGACGGGTGACGCCCATCCAATCGCAGCAGAAACCGCCTTCATTGATGCGGTGGCCCGCAGACCCAGAAGCGAGGTGAATCCATGACCAACATCGACCCTCCCCAGGGCCCGGGTGTGTTTGTTTCTCGATGGAGAACCGAAGGACCCGTCAGCAGTGACGTGCTTGTGACATGGAAGGACGAGTTGGATTGGCCTTCGTGGTTGTCCTTGGCAGAGGCCGCTCTTTTCATGGACGCCCCCGAACTTTTGGAAACCATGACCGTTCATCTTTCGGATGGAGAAGAAGCCGTGTTGCGTCTGGTACGTCGTCGATGGCTCGGAGACACTCGATTGACCGAAGCCATCGAAGAAGCATTGGTCGTCGTTCGCACACCGGCAACTCGAGACCTTGCCCTTGAAGGCAGATTGCGGATGGAGCGTGGGCTCGTCAGGTTTGAGGAGGGCGATATGGACGGAGCGGAAGAGGATCTCACATGGGCTGAGACCCGACTCAAATCCGTGGCCAAAGCCAGCCGGGATCACGACCTCGCCCTGCTGAACAAAGCCGCCTATCACATGGCACAAGGTGAAGCCCTGATGGCTCTGCAAGTCTACGGCGACATCTCTCGCAAGGGTGGACATGCTCACGAAACAATCGCCATATCTCGGCTCGGTGCGAGCCGTATACGCCATGCATTGGGCCATGAATTTGATGCTGGGAGGCACGCATGGAACGCCCATAAGCACGCCATGTTGGCTTCGCAGGTGAGCATGGCCATCGAGGCGGGTTCGCTCTTTCTGGACTTGGCCATCGGCCGCCAATCCAACGAAGCCCCGCCCATGCACGTTCAGGTCGAGGAAGCTCAGCCGCTGGATATGGAAGTCGANGTCCCGGTGCTCAACGTCCACCCCGATGATGTTATGGGGGTCTTTGACTGGTGCGTNGACCATCTTGGAGACGGATGGGGCGGTGCGGAGCGACCNGGTGTGCGTGCCATGCTGACGATGGCCCACCGGTTGAATCGTATGGACCGATTCACCGATTTGATGAACCGTCCTGAATCCGTCGATGACCCCATGCTGGCTGCGGTGGCTCAGGCTTGTGCGGACTCCCCTGAAGCGACGGAAGCGTGGGGATTGCGCCTCGCAGAACTTACCATGCTCTAGTCCGTTGAAAAGAGCTCACCAAGGTCCTGGAATTCCTCCACAGACCAGGTCTTTACCGGTGGTACATCGCTCCACCATCTGACTGAAACAACGCTCTCATCTCCTACGCTCCACGGTTGCACCGGTGCATCCGCCACCGTCACGTGAGCGACCCAACCCTCTGGGTAATACGTGGTGTTCCAGCGAACCACCTTTCCCTTAAGTCCGGTTTCTTCCAGCAGTTCTCGCATGAGAGCTTCCTCGGGCGTCTCGTTTTCCTCAAGATGCCCCCCGGGTATTTCCCACCCTCGCTCGGGGTGTTCAACGAACACCACTTCACCACCCTTTCCCATCGGTGTTGCGTTGGCTCCCTCACGCGTCACCCATGCAAGGACAAACCTCGGTCGCAGCAAAGTCACGACCTCACTTCATTTCGGACTGAATCTTCTCAAGCCAGGGTTCAGCCCACGATTCACCGGATGCAAGCAGTCGTCTTGCAAGGAAAAATGCGGATTGCAGGTCACCTCTCTCGGTTAGCGAACGCAGAGCGATCTCATCGGGATGCAAGGAGGACGGTTCGGGTTCCTCGATGGGTGTCACCGCCTCCAAAGGAACAGAGATCCTGTCCGTCAGACTGCGCATCCCTTCGAGAAAGGCTTCTCGATGTTCAATGCTGGGTCCGGACCACGGACGCTGTTCCTCTCCGTCCATGCGTCCCGTTAATCGAGCGAGAAAACGGTCGCGTTCCTTGAGGTGAGGCCTCAACTGTTGCACTTGGTCATAACACGACCACGCCTCGTCCATCTCCTCTCTGCGTTCATGAAGCCGCCCCATCTCCAGCCACAGTTCGTGGTTGATGGGACGGTGTGCAAGCAGGTGCTTGGCCAATTCGATGAACATGTCCTCGTGGCCTGCCGCTCGGATTCGCTCCAGTCGGCGTCCGAACACAATGTTTGCGCGTTGGTCTCTGAAATCCAGACGACGGCAACGCTCTGCAAAATCGTCGAGTCCCGAACCGCCATCATCGTCCTCTATGTTCTCCCACCATGCGTGTGGATCCAGCGCATCCCGGGCAAAGGCCGCCTCGAGGAGTTCCAACCCAACAGCGAGGTAGTCAATGCCCGTGAGTTGGTCAAGATGTTCGGGATCCCGTCCCAGAACGACAAACACGTCTTCGAGCACTGCGTGCAAGCCTTCACCGTCGTTGTTCATTGCTTTTAGATCGGCCAAGCAACGCCAGTTTCGTTCATCCGTAAAATCGTGGAGGATGGCTTGACGGGCGTTTTGTTCGGCCCATCCCATGTTTTCTGTTGCCCGGGCCGGATCTTTTTTTGCCAGACGAGCGAATTTTTGGGCGGTTGAACGGTATCGGTTGCCGAGATTCCTGCGAGGGTGCTGCAGGAGGTCTTGGCTTTCAGACATGGGTCTTCCTCACTGCACGGACATGAATCCTGAGCGGTCCACGCCAAAGTCAATGGTCGCGTCGTATCCAATCTTGGAGGTACGACCATCGTCGTACCGAGAGGGATCGAGGGAACTTCCTCGCTGGTCGCTCAGAATCAATGTATCTTTGTCGGGCTGCCAGCGAGTCATCATCGCCCATTCCACACGAACAGGATCCGTAATGTCAATGTCCTCGTCAACCACGGTGACGATTTTCATGCTCTTGTGTCCGTCAAATGCAGCCTGTATGGCTTTCATCCCGTCATCTGCATTCACTTTCTTAATTTTTAGAACCGCACCCAGCCATCCACATCCACCCTCTGTCATGTGAACGTCGAGGCATTGCACCACCTCGTTGACGGCCGATTTTATCGTTGGAGCACGAGGCAAACCCATCAGCGTCTTGTGTTCAGCTTCGCCCGGAATGAGTGCGTGAAATATCGGATTGTTTCGATGGGCGAGACCGTCGATTTCGATGACGGGTTCTTGTCGGACATCGTCCACCGTACCCGTGATGTCGACGTAGGGTCCCTCGTCGTCGTTTTCAAGCGTGATTCGACCCCACCAGACGTATTCAGCCTCGGCTGGAACCTGAACGCCGTTCGGTAGTTCAACCAAGGATAGTTTGGTGCCGTACAGTTTTTCGTGGAGGGCTGCAGCGATCGTGAGCTCATCGATGTTTTCATTGAAGGACATTGCAGCTGCCAGGAGCACCACGGGATCGGGGGCGTTGACCACGGCCACGCTCACTTCGCGCCCTTCGGCCCGTGCGTCCGTGACCATGGTTCGCAGATGACGGGGAACCAAACGCACAACGAGGTGGTTTTCGTCGCGCAAAAACTGCCGGTGAAACGAAACATTGCGCACGCCGTTGTCTTGAGCCACGATGATGCTCGCAGAGGAGTAGCGCCCTCGATCTTGGGGCCAATGGTGCGGGATGGGAATGGTTTGCAAGTCAACCTCCGAGACGATGTTTTCAAAACACGGTGCCTCGCTTGATTCAATCAAAACGGGTTCGCTTGGATGACCCATGGCCCAGCCCAGCGTGTCGATGTATTCTTCGGGCTCAATACCGATGGCGGCACACAACCGGTCCCGTGTGAGCATGTTGACCGCTGCTCGATGACCGGGGCACTCTGCAATGTTGTCAAAGACCGTCATGGCGTGTCCGCTTGCCTGAGAATGCTTCAACATCCCGTGAACGAGGCTCACTTCTGACGATTCCACGGTGGCGGCACCTAGGTGGTCTCGGAAGGCCATGACCAAGCGAGATGAAGCCGTTGTTTGAATGTTGTTCATGGTTGAATAACGCAGGATTCCTTAATGCCTTAATCAAACGACGCCGCCCATAAATTGCCTGCCCAAAGGGATTTGATTAAATAGGGGCGGCAAGTCGGCAAAATGCTTCAATGAGGTGACCATGATGGGTAGAGGACTCTTCGCAGGTGCAAAGATGGCCAAGGACCGACAAAAATTTCGTTGGTCCGACCGCCGATACAAGAAGCGTATGCTCAAGTCCCGAGCCAAGCATGATCCTCTGGCAGGGTCCACTCAAGCCAAAGGCATCGTTATCGAAAAGGTCGGTATTGAGGCGAAGCAACCCAACTCAGGGATTCGTAAAGCCGTCAAAATCTCGCTGATCAAGAACGGCAACAAACTCACTGCTTTTGCTCCCGGCGACGGGGCCATCAACTTCATTGACGAGCACGACGAGGTCATGGTGGAAGGTATCGGTGGCCGAATGGGCCGCTCGTACGGTGATATCCCCGGTGTTCGATACAAGGTCATCCAGGTGAACGGTGTTTCGCTCGATGAAATGGTCCGTGGCCGAAAAGAGAAGCCGGTACGCTGAGGTGAAGATGATGAGCGATGAGGAAACCGATGTTGTTGAAGCAAAACCCATTGCAGGAATCGGAACCAAGGTGTTTGGAAAGTGGGACGCATCTGAAGTCACCTGCCGAGACCCCGGCCTCGCCCCTTACATCAATTTGACCACGGTTGGCGTGCCTCATACCGGTGGGCGCCACGCCAACGCATGGTTTGGAAAGGCCAAGCTTTCCGTCGTTGAACGATACATCAACAAACTCATGCGAACGGGCTCGTACACCGGCAAGAAGATGGGGGCCATGAAGGCCTTTGAAGGCGCTCTTGATGAGATTGCAGATCGCTCTGGAAACAACCCACTGCAGGTTTTCGTCGACGCCGTGTGTTCCGCTGCGCCAATGGAAGAGATCACCCGAATCAAATTCGGCGCCGTTTCCCAACCCAAAGCCGTCGATTCATCGCCCTCTCGTCGACTTGACGTCGCTCTTGCGAACCTGGCTCGAGGTGCACAGCAAGGCACCCACAAGTCAAAGCGCACGCTGAAGAACTGCATCATCAACGAACTCACCAAAGCAAGCGAGGGCGACGTGACCTCCTATGCCGTCGGTAAGAAGGAAGAGCTGGAGCGCATCGCAGCATCCGCTCGTTGAGTTCATCGCCCTGCCGCTCTGGACCTTGATGGCCCAAAGTTGATGTCCCGTCGTTCCGACCAACAAGCATGAGCAAGCGCATTTTTTTCAAATTCGTCTCCGACCCGAACAACGACCTGATCAAGACCATCGTCGGTCTGGCGTGTGCGGCACGCGCTGTCGCAGACGGCCATGAAGTCAACGTCTTTTTCGCCGCCGCAGGTACTCGAATTCTCGAGGCGTCTTACATTGAGAAATTGGAGCGTGAACTTGACAGCCCGGAGCCCATGGTTGGGCCCATGATGGATGCGATTGTTCAAGGAGCAACCCTCCACTGTTCGTTCGCTTCTGTCAAAGCCGTTCTCGGACACGCCGAGGGGGACGGGGCTCTCCTGGTGGCCGACGATCACATTGCATGGAGTGGCCCGCCTGGCGTCATAGCCCTCGCAACCTCATCCGACGTTCAACTCGTGTACTGACCACGCCCGACCTGCGAGGCACTTAAGAACCCCTTTTCGGTGGGGGAAATCACGAGAACACGGTGGTAACCATGGGACGCAAAGAAGACAACATCAAGAAGGCAACCGAAGTCATGCACATTCTTCCACAAATCCGGAATTTGTGCATCGCTGCTCACATTGACCACGGTAAGACCACGCTCTCCGACAACCTCATCGCAGGCGCAGGAATGATGTCCAACGAATTGGCCGGTTCAGCCCGTGTTCTCGACTTTGACGAGCAAGAATCCGCTCGTGGCATCACCATCAACGCTGCCTCGGCTTCCATGGTCCACGCCGTGGAAGGAACGGACTATCTCATCAACCTCATCGACACTCCAGGCCACGTCGACTTTGGTGGCGACGTCACTCGTGCCATGCGCGCTGTTGACGGGTGTTTCATTCTTGCCTGCGCCGTCGAAGGCCCTATGCCTCAAACCGAAACGGTGGTTCGGCAAGCCCTGAAAGAAAAGGTGAAACCCGTCCTGTTCATCAACAAAGTGGATCGCCTCATCAACGAGCTTCAGGTCACCCCCGAAGACATGATGGCACGATTTACGGAGACGATCAAAAAGGTCAATCGATTGATTAAGCAGTTTGCTCCGGAAAACAAGAAGAAGGAATGGCAAGTCTCCGTCCAAGACGGAACGGTTGCTTTCGGGTCGGCGTACCACAACTGGGGCATCACCGTGCCCTACATGTCAAAGTCCGGCATCTCCTTCAAAGAAATTTTTGAATACTGCAACAACGAAGATCAAAAAACGCTTGCTGAAAAAGCACCTGTCCACGAAGTCCTCCTCGACATGGCGGTCACAAAACTCCCAGGTCCCATTGAGGCACAAGTCTACCGCATCCCCAACATCTGGAACGGCGACCTTGACTCAGAAATTGGAAAGGCCATGATTTCGTGCGACCCTGAAGCCGAGCTTGCCATGATGGTCACCAAGATTTGGATGGACCCCCATGCGGGCGAAGTCGCTGTGGGTCGTGTGTACTCTGGCGCAATCAACCAAGGCGAGTCCGTGTACGCCATCGGTGGTGCAAAACCAGAGCGCGTCCAACAAGTGGCCATGATGGTTGGAGGGGACCGAATCACCGTTCCCAAGGTTGTGGCAGGCAACATCGCTGCAGTGACCGGAATTCGTTCCGCTGCGGCGGGTGTGACCCTCTCTCGAGACAAAGACTTCACTCCCTTCGAAGCCATCCGCCACTACTCCGACCCTGTGGTCACCGTAGCGGTTGAGCCAAAGAGCATGAAGGACCTTCCAAAGTTCATCGATGCACTCCGTTCGTTGGCCAAAGCAGACGCTTCGCTGCAAGTGACCACCAATCAAGAAACCGGTGAAGCTCTTCTCGCTGGAATGGGCGAACTCCATCTTGAAATCACGGTCTATCGAATCGAAGAAGAACAGAACATCAAGGTCAAGGTCAGCCCACCAATCGTCGTTTATCGAGAGGGCATCGAAGGCTCAAACCGTGGCAGCGCTTTTGAGGGCAAGTCGCCCAACCGACACAACCGTTTCTTTTTCGAAATTGAAGCTCTTCCCACCGATGTCGTGGCCGCACTGCGCTCCGGTGATCTAGGCGACGGTCCCGTGCGAAGTGGTGATGCGAAAGAGGTCGGTAACAAGTTCGGTGAACTCGGCATGAACAAGGACATCATGAGGAAAATCTACGCCATCAACGGAACGAACGTTCTCGTGAACGACACCAAAGGTATCCAAAACCTCCATGAAACCCGTGAGTTGATCATCGAAGCCTTCAACGAGGTTTGCGTCAAGGGCCCCATCGCTGATGAACCCGTTCAAGGGATGTTCGTCCGACTGGTTGATGCCAAACTCCACGAAGACGCCATCCATCGTGGACCAGCTCAAACCATTCCGGCCGTTCGCAACGGCATCAAGGGCGCCATGATGCGAGCAAGGACGGTTCTGCTTGAGCCCATGCAGAAAGCCTTCGTCTCTGTGCCAAACGACTGGCTTGGACCGGTGACACGTGAAGTCACCACCCGCCGAGGCATCATTGAAGACATGCCCTCTGAAGGGGCGGTCACAACCGTTGTTGGTGTCATACCAATCGCTGAAACTTTTGGCTTTTCCAACGACATTCGTGCTGCTTCACAAGGCCGCGCCGTGTGGAACACTGAGAATCTTGGATTTGAGATCTTGCCCCCGCAACTTTTCGACAAGGTCGTCGGTGAGATTCGACAGCGTAAGGGACTCAAGCCCGAGCCCAACCCAGAATCCTATTACGCGGACTGAGGCGATACAATGCAAGGGGTTGTGCGTGGACTCCACGTCAATCCCAACGGAGGTGTACCGAAGCACCCAGTGGATCAACTCATCGTGCACTTTTCAGGTTGCGAAGGCGACAAGCAAAACGACCGCAAACATCACGGCGGGCCTGAAAAAGCCGTTTGCCTGATGGAGCGCTGGGTTATGGACCGACTGCAAAGCGCAGGTCATCCAATACAACCGGGTACAACGGGCGAAAATGTGCTCATCGGTGGGACTCAGCCAGGCGACATAACCGTTGGCGTCCGTGTGATCATCGGAGGGGTGGTGTTGACCATCACCGGGGATGCACCCCCGTGCAAGACGATTCGTGAATCTTTTCTCGCTGGTGCCTTTCGGGACCTGAGTCACAAGCGCCTTCCGGGTCAAACACGTTGGTACGCCAGCGTCCATCAGCCCGGCACAATTCGACTCGGCGACGACGTACGCGTGCTCAATGAAGGCGAGCAAGTTGGAAGTCAGTGAGTTCACGAAGAGCCTTGAGTGCAGGGTTTTCTTCGATTCGGTCGAGGCAGGCGTGCGCCTGTGCGTGGAACGCCTCTGCTTTCTCCCTAGCGTAATCCACTGAACCCAGTTCAGAGAGAGCTGCTAAGCCGTCGGTCAAGGCTGCCTGAGTGACGGCCTCTCCCTTTCCAAGCACAGCCAGCAATCGGTCCTTAACCGGCCCGTCGGGTTGCTGCATGGCGTGAATGACCATCAGCGTCCGTTTTCCCTGGGCGATGTCCGAACCTGCTGGCTTACCGAGGGTTACCGAATCCGATAGAACATCGATAACGTCGTCCATGAGTTGGAAGCACAGTCCCAACGCTTTGCCCCATTCGGCCATGAGTTGGACCGTCTCGTCATCGGCTCCCGAAATTCGTGCACCGATTTCGGCGCAAATCCAGAACATCACCGCTGTTTTACCCTCAATCATCTCGATGTATTCCTCTTCTGAGACCTCGAGTCGGTCTTCAAATTCAATGTCAAGTTGCTGTCCTTCGCTGACACGCCTGACCATCCAGGCGACACGATTGACGAGAGGGGGGATGTCATCGATTTCGACGTTTTCAGCTTGAACGAGCCGTTCAAACGCTATTGCAAGCATGGCGTCACCTGCGTTGATGGCCGTTGGGAGACCGTATTCGATGTGGACCGCATTCCGTCCACGCCTCAGTTCATCGTCGTCCATGATGTCGTCGTGAACGAGCGTGAAGTTGTGGACCGTTTCAATGGCCGCTCCGATGTCAAGCAGACCGGCGTGGGTATCACCAACCGCCTTTGCGATGAGCCAAGGGAGGGTGGCTCGCATTCGTTTTCCACCACCCTCAATGAGGTGCATCATGGCGTTTCCGAGTCGCTCGTGTCTTGAGGCTCGCAAACTGTCTTCAATTCGATGCTCGATGAGTGGTTTCACTTCCATGATGGACGTCAACAGGTCAGCACCTTCGGCGTTTGGCAGCATGTAGGAAACGTCACCCATGTCGTGGATCAACTCATCACCGAGCTCGAGAAGGGCGTTTTGGTCGTCAAAGGCACTCCACCAACTCGGTTGCATGATGCGAGCAGCGATGCAGCGAAACCACGGAGCTATGGCTTGGGTGGCGTCCCGTTCTTCCAACAGCATCGCCTCCATTCCTTCACGATCCACCCACATCGTGTCAGCAACTTCGTTTGGGTTTGGATGAACATCGACGTCAGCGCACATCACGATGATGTGATCCACTTCTCGCTCAATCCATTCTTGGTTCATTCTCGAGGCGTATCGCATTTTGGTCATGAACACCATATCATCGGTTGATACACTTGCGGGGTCGATGCCCAATTCTTGTTCAAGCTTACGAATTGCTGCCCGCTTCACGCCCATGGCGTTGTCAAGCTCAAGCTCTTCTGGGCTGTGCAGAGGATGGGAACAACAGGCGTTGGCCCACACGTTCGGGAACGTGACTTTGTCGGAGGACCGTTGCTGCAGCAGCATTTCTCCTTTTTTGTTGAACAACAACACGCTGAAGGCTCGGTGATAGTGACCTGCGCCCTGATGGGCCTCAAGTTTGGACATGGGACCGATGACCGTGTCGTCTTCGGCCACCGCTATGACGGCCTCGGCCATGAGGGCGGCTTGGGCTGCGTCCTCTTTTTTGAGTGAGGTGACCTTCTCATGGGTCAATTCCACATGGGGGACGTCGTCGATTCCATAGCCCGACATGGTTTCCCCAACATCTTGGAGTCGCGGAGGCTACATGAAGAGTTCTCTACCGCTTCAAGGCCGTAAGACCGTGCCTCGTACCGTCCGTCCCAAACATGCGTCTCTCACCCGGTGGTCGTGCTCACCGCTGACAAGGTGCACAGCGATGCCGTGTTCTGCGGTCTGAAAGCCCCGAGAGACTTTGAGGCCAATGCCACCGGTGACGTCCAAATCGGCCATGTGTTCACCCTGAAAAACGCCTTCTTTGGTCAAGACCTCAATAAGTTTGGAGGCATCGTTTTTTCCGGAGGGTGGCTCACTCAGCACGCCCTCGACACCGCCCATGGCAAACACCAAACGGTTCACGCCGCTCACTTCCGTCGCAAGGCGATAGACCAAGTCATCACCGGACAAGATGCCAAAATTCACGGGTGGGTCACAATCCACCACGTCGCCGTGTGTAACCACGACGATGCCACCCGGTGCAGACTGAAAGAGGGCCAGATCGCCTCCGAATTTTTTCCCCGTTCCCGTGGCCCATTGATGGGGTGGAAGAGAAACCGCTGACACATCGTGTTTGGTCAGTGCATCCATGACGTGTTGATTCAATTCAAGCATGTCGGACCGAACCTCCCTGACTGCTTCCTCCTGCGTCATCTCCTCCGGTAGATCAGCGCTGTTCACTTTGCCTTCGGAAAGTCGGTACTGTTTGGCCTTAAGGTGCCCGAACGAACCCGCACCGTGGACAAGAATGACGTCGACGCCGTGGTCGAGGCACGCCACCAACTGCTGAGTGAGATGGTCCAAAACCTCTGTGCGCACGGTTTTCATTTCGTCTTTTTTCGTGATCAATCCGCCGCCCCACTTGACGACCACTCGCTCACGCATGAGACGGCCAGTTCACCATTCATCATGAGGGTGCCGTTGGTGCCGTGTAGCAAGGTTTCATGAGGAACCCACGACGTGTGAGAACCATGGGCGAGGAACCAAGCGTTGAAGCCTTCATGCGACACCTACAGGTTTGCGTGGAAGAGGCCCGCAACATTGCGGATTCTCACGAGCGAGAACAACGTATGCTCCAACTTGAATCTGCGTTGCAAGAAGCCATCATTTACAAAAACAGAATCGAGGAGCTGCATCGTCACGGAATCGATCCCATTCGGCTGGTCGAAGCAGAATCTTCGCTGGCGCAGCCACCTGCGCCAAAGAAGGTTGAAGCGTTGATGACGGGTAAAGACCGGTGCAAGGTGTGCAATGCGGTGCTCGAAGCGGATTTGCCGTTCTGTCCGGCTTGCGCCGCAGAACAATGAACTGTCACTCTTCTTCTTGTTCCCACTGTTCGATGGTTTCAACGATCATGGGGTCGTCTTCATCGACCTTGTAGAGGTATTCGCCGGGGACCTCGTCGGTCAAAAACACGGTTGTTCCGGCTCTGTAAATGGTGTGCCCGTCAGCAATCGCTCGAACGGTATCGATTTCCAGAATGGTCGGCCGGTCAATTCGAACATGGCCTGCTTCCATGGCGTTTTGAATGGATCTCGAGAGGTGGACGTTCTTTCGGTCGCCCGCCGTCAGCCCGAATTCCAACAACGATTCAACCTCTTTGCTCTCGCACGGGTAGTACAGAACGTCGGGGATGTCATCGGTGGGTAGGTCCAAATCTAGTTCAATTGAATGACCGTACGTGGCCCGAATCATCCCGTTTTCGACCTGGTATCGGCCCTTTTCGTCGGCGTTGGCGATGGCCTCAAAGTGCCAACCTCGCAACCAATGGTAGTGGCGTCGTTGATTGCCAATGGCTTCGGAGAGTTCTCGTGTGTTCACCCATCCGTTGATGTCCATGTCAACGTTGAATTTTTCTGGTGCGTGTCGCAGGACCAGAGCCAGAATACGCCCAAGCGAATTGGCTTCTCGATCGCTCATAATGAATTTCCCTTCGTCGTTGCAGACTGGGCAGTTGGTGCCCGAAAAATGTCCGTGGCCCTTGCATTGGCGCAGCATAACATGCATGCGGGTGCGACCTGTTCAAGAACCCTACGGGCCCTTAACCGTCCAGTGTCCACGTTCTTCCTTCCCATCCAAGCGTGGGTATGAAAGGCCTCCACGGCTTCCAAGCAAGCATGGTGGACGTGGCCGTGGTTGGCGCCGGGCAGACAAAGTACGGAAATCATCCGCTCGGCCTGAAAGGCATGTGGGCTGAAGCCGCATCAAAAGCGTTTTCCAGTGTAGACGGGGACTTTGAACCAACGTCCATCGATGAAGCCTTCATCGGAACCATTGCGTTTGGAGGTGCTCAACTGGGTAACACCGCCGCCCTGCTGACCGAACATTCCGGCATGGATGGCATTCCCGTTCGGCGTGTTGAAAACGCCTGTGCGTCGTCCGGTTTTGCTCTCAGGGATGCGTGGATGGCCATCAAAAGCGGTCAAGCAGACGTTGTGGTGGCCGGTGGCATTGAGAAAATGAACGATCTTACCCCAGAGAGGAAACGATACTGGTTGGGGGTTTCTGGCGACACCGAGTGGGAGCGTCTGGCGGGGTTGACCTTTCCCGGTACCTACGCTTTGATGGCACGACGGTATTTCCACGAGTTTAACGCTGATCACGATGATCTTGTCCACGTGAGCGTCAAAAACCACCTCCACGGCTCAATGAATCCCGCCGCTCATATCCAGAAGGAGGTGTCGTTTGAAAAGGCAGCCGGGGGGTTCATGGTGGCTGATCCGTTGACGTTGTACGATTGCTGTCCGACATCGGACGGGGCCTCATGCGTGGTGCTGGCTGCGGATCATGTCGCTCGTAAACTCACGGACACGCCCGTTTGGGTTAACGGTTCGGGTGCTGCATCAGACCATCTTGCGCTTCATGACCGGCCCAGCATCACTCAACTCAAAGCCACTCAAATCGCCTCCAGTCGCGCTTACTCCATGGCTGGACTGACAGCCTCGGGCATCGACCTGGCCGAGGTGCACGATTGCTTCACCATTGCTGAAGTGCTTGCGACCGAAGACCTCGGGTTTGCAAAGCGGGGCGATGGCGGGGTGTTCGCCCGCGAACGAGAAGGCCAACTCAATCAGGGTTCAACGACCGTGAACGCAAGCGGCGGGCTGAAGTCCAAGGGACATCCCCTGGGAGCCACCGGTACCGGCCAAGTTGTTGAAGTGTTCAAACAACTTCGCGGTGAAGTGGAATCCGGCCGCCAGGTTCGTGACGCACAAACCGCCCTTACGCACAATGTTGGAGGTTCAGGTGCGACATGTGCGGTGCACGTCTTTGGGAGGGACCGTTCATGACGGCTGAGGTTTGGATGGGATATCTGGTCGACCATCAATCGGATTTTACCGTGGTCCAGTCGCCGTTTGTGTTGGATTCAGTCCGTGTTTTCGGGGCCGACAGTGACGCCACGACGTTGGCCGTGGCCGGCGTTCTTCACCGACTTCAGCACGACTTCATCGAGTCCATTTCAGTGCCCGACGGCATGGATGGAGCGAGTCTTTCGAGCGCCACACACGTCGTCCTTCACGATATTGAGGCGGAAGGGGAGGCCTCTTGGGAGGTGCTGATGAGCGATGAAGCCACGGTGGTCGTTGCTCGCCGAGGTGCATCGGTGGAGCTTCAGAAACTCGACGTTGAGATTGAGGTTGACCGCAAATTCCACACAGCGATGATGGATGCATGGGCAAGGGAACTCTCCAACGCCCACGTGAGCCAGGGCGCCTACATTTCCCGCGCTCAATACGAGGAAGCTGCTCAATCTCGCTTGTCCATGCAAGGGCAGGTCATCCGCAGCACCGTTTCATGGCCACCGCGGTTCTCTCACCTTGTGGACGGGGACCAACCACCTCTTCACCAACTCCAACGAGCTGGCGCAATCCAAAGTTGGACAACGCTGTCTGCAGCAGGCGCCCCCTCGGAATTTGCGTTGCGCGCACCGCTTTTGGGCGGTATCAGCACGGTGTTTCTACAGCTGGACGACGGCCCGAGGGGCGTCTTTCTCACCGTTGACGACGAGGATTCAACCTTCACCATGGATGCACGGATGGAATTGGTGTTTCGTCGCCTCTACGCCCAAGAAGGCTTCGTTCGATACGGCTTGAAAGCACGAGCCATCCACATCTAACAAAGCATTCATAGAAAACAAAGTGCACCCGTAAGCATGGCAGGCTTTGGTGGTTTGCGCAAAGGCCGAGAGGCGGCCAAAGACAACCTCGGTTACACCGAAGGGGGAGATTGTCCTCGCTGCGGTGGGTCTTCGCAAGACTCAACCATGGCCGGTTATCTCCAATGCACCGCTTGCGGCCATGAATGGGCGGATCCGAATCACACGGACACCCGAAAACGTCCGACACCGCCCACGCATCACAGAGATGCAGAAATGATTGAACAGTTCAAGCAGGAAATGGCCTCTGGTGAACTTGCCAACGTACTGGGCATCAACAAGAACCTCTCGGGGGAACAAGAGCAATCGCTGAAGCGCCTTGAAGACAAGTGGATGAGTGGCATGCAGGGCCACTACAATGCGGCAGCTGAGGAGCGAAAACCGTTGATGATCAGCTTTGACGACGATGACAACATTCTCTCCACGGAGGTCGCAGCCATTACGATCGTTTCCAATGGATTTGACGGCGGGGAAGAAATCCGATTGGAGTATCCCGGTCGAGGAACCGAGTTTTACGCGTACAACGAGCGCAGTCCGACCGGCTGGAAACGTGGCCCAAATGCTGAATCCACAGCACGGTCCATCGCAAGCGTCATCAACCGGTCCTCGAAACTGGTGTACGCCAACCTCAACGGTGTCCGCATCTCCTTTGATCTCCGAGACGATGGCCTCAACGCAGCATCGTTTGTTATCTTCGTTGACGATCCCGGTGGGACGGACATCGTCGCAGAAAAAGGCGGCGTGGTTCTCGATCACCGAGACTTCTCCACGATTCAGGATTATCGGAACGTGGTGGAGATGGTGCTCGAGGACGGGATTATCTCGCCAAGTGAAGACCAACTGCTCTGGGCGATGCGGGAACAACTGAACATCGATGAGGCCTACCACATCCAAATGGTGATGGACATCTGTGGTGAGAACACACTCAAGGAGTGCACGTCCTGCGGGGGCATGGCGGAACTGTATCCCGAACACGCCGCCTGGTATTGCCACGCTTGCGAGGAGTGGTGTTGAGGTTTTATCGCCTATGGAATACGTTCTATAGATTGTAAACAACACGGATGGAGCAAACCCTTCAATGGTTCATGTGGGCACTCTTCATAAAGTGAAGCGGTATCCGTAAGACAGTGAGCCTATGGCGAAAGATGTGTTGTATATTGGAATTGACTTGGGGACCTTCCGCTCGGTGATGGTCTCCTCCGACAGCCATGAAGTGGAAGAACTGACGGTGATTGGTACGCCCAAGGACCCCATCGCACGAAATTTCCTCAAGCGAGATGTTCTTTTTGGCCATGAAGCCCTCAAGAATCGCCTTGCTCTGAATCTCTACAGGCCTCTGGAGCTCGGTGTTATCAAAGACACGCCCGAAGACCGTGAATTTATCGCACACTTCATCACGCACCTCATTGGCCTCTCCGATCCCGAGGACTACGACCGTGTTGTCGCGGTCATCGGTGCACCTGCAGAAGCAAGTCACGTTGACAAAACCTCCATTTTTGACGCAGCTGCAGGGTCCGTGAATTCCGCTATGATCATTTCTGAGCCGTTCGCTGTCGCCTATGCACTGGACATGATCAACCACACACTGGTGATCGACATCGGCGCAGGAACGACCGACCTTTGCCGAGTGTACGGGACCATCCCGGGTCCAGGCGATCAGATGCACACCGGCCATGCGGGCGACTATGTTGACAATCAACTCATCAAAGAAATCATGTCGAAGTACAACGGTGCCCAAATCACCAAAGACATGGCTCGGCGTTGGAAAGAACAGTATTCCTTCGTCTCCACCTCCGCTCCCGATGAACCCGTACTGGTCGACTTTTCCATCGAAGGCAAAGCCATGACCCTCGACATCACCGACTGCATGCAGCGTGCCTGCGAGTCCATTGTGGACCCCATCGTTGAAAACGTCAAGAAACTCATCGCCGGTTCCAATCCCGAATACCACGATGAATTCCGCAAGAACATGGTCCTAGCCGGTGGCGGCTCTTCCATCAAGGGACTTGGTGCCCTGATTGAGCGCCGACTCTCCGACATGGGCGATGTCAACGTTCACGTCGTCGATGACCCTGTTCGCCTAGGTGCCATGGGTGGCTTGCGACTCGCCATGGAAGTTCCAGAAGAGATGTGGAAGAACCTGACGCTTGCGTCCCGATGATTCTGCGTCTCTGAACGATTGAATCGAACGACTCCGGTTGCTTCTTTGCAGAAACAACCTTGAACTGGCNGTCGCTCCTTCTTNCCATGCCACAGCTGAGCACTGGCGACAACGCCCCCGCCCTCATTTTACCTGCCATTGACGGATCAACCTTTGACATGAGCAACCTCAAAGGGAAAAAGGTCATTCTCACCTTTTTTCGATTTTCAACGTGTCCGTTGTGCAACATGCGAATTCGGAAAATCAAGCAGCGGTGGAATGAATTTTCGAGCGACGCCGTGATGGTCGGTGTGTTTGACGCTGGTATTGATGAACTCAGTAAACGCATGAAGAAGCACGATGTACCGTTCACCATCGTTGCGGATGAATCCTATGCTGCGTTTGAGGCAAACGGTGTTTCCAAGTCTTTTGGTAAGTTCATGTGGGGGGCCGCCAAATCCCCGCTGACACTTCTCCAAGCAACGCTGCGAGGGTACGTTCCACTTACCATGTCCATTGCGAAGCTTTCAACCATCCCGGTTGACATCCTTATCGATGAAAATGGACGTGTTGTTGATGCGCATTATTGCAGGGACACAGCCGACCACATGCCGTTGGACAAGATGATTGCATTCTCCAACGGGACGCTTTGAGTCGTCTCGATTTAACGTTCTTTAGGCCAGCGTGGCCATCTTGTGTGTGCGCTCGCATTCAGGCTTTTCCTGCTTTTTCGACCTCGGCCCAATCTCGCATGAATCCTTCGAGGCCTCGATCTGTGAGCGGGTGACTCATCAACTGGCGGAAGGTTTTCGCCGGCATCGTGGCCGTGTGTGCACCGAGTTGGATGCACTGGAGCACGTGGGTTGGGTGACGAATGGACGCCGCCAGGACCTTGGTGTCAAGGTCGTAATTTTCCCAGGTGTTCATAATCTCTGAAATAAGTTCCATGCCGTCGTGGCCGGTGTCATCGATGCGTCCGATGAAGGGGGAAACGTAGGTCGCTCCTGCTTTGGCGGCCATGAGGGCTTGCGAGGCGGAAAAGATGAGCGTGACGTTGGTGTCGATTCCCTCATCCGTCAGAATCTTGGTGGCGGCCAACCCTTCGGGCGTGCAGGGTATCTTGATGATGACGTTGTCGGGGAGCTCGTTTTTGAGTGCACGACCTTGCGAAACCATTCCTTCGGTGTCCATGGCCGTAACTTCAGCGGAAATAGGACCCGAACAGATACCAGCAATTTCTCGAACGACTTCCTTGAAATCGCGACCTGACTTTTTGATAAGTGACGGGTTGGTGGTCACGCCGTCAAGGATGCCCCATGCGGCGATTTCTTTGATTTCATCAACGTCGGCGGTGTCGAGGAAGAACTCCATGAACACCCATCGTTCAAGAGGTTCTATGAACTCTCCCCCGGGGTTGACCGAATCCCATTACGCCTTTCGAGCGATGGCTCGCATGGCTGCATCAACGATGTACGGAGATGAAATCTGCATGACGTCCAACATCTCATCGGCTTGACCCGATTCGCCGAACCGATCCTGAACCCCCACGCGCTCAAGCGGAGCGTAGACGTTGGCCGTCACGTGTTCAGCCACGGCTCCACCGAGGCCTCCAATGACGTTGTGGTCCTCAGCGGTAACAAGGGCTCCACATGTTGAGACAAGTCGGTCGATGAGCGCCCCGTCAAGCGGTTTGAGGGTGTGCATGTCCACGACCGCAGCGCTGACGCCTTTGGCCGCCAACGCTTCAGCAGCGTCGAGCGCTTGGGACACCATCACACCGCATGCAACGATGGCCACATCGTGGCCTTCCTTCAGCACAACACCCTTACCGATTTTGATTTCATCCTCCCGACCCTCGTAAAGCACGGGGGTTTTGTTTCGTGCAGTTCGAGTGTACGACGGTGAATTGCTTTCAGCCAGCTGCATGGTCAAGACTTTGGTGGAAACAATGTCGCTGGGGTGCATGACGATGACGTTGGGTAGCGTACGGTAAATGGCCAGGTCTTCAATGGATTGCGCCGAGGAACCGTCGGTACCGGTGTGTGTACCGCCGTGGCTTCCGCAAACGTGAACGGCCAAATTCGGGCGCGCTATTCCGTTTCTCATCTGTTCGAACGCTCGCTCTGTGAAAATTGCAAATGTGCTTGCGAAGGGGATGTATCCTGAAGCGGCAAGGCCCGCCCCCACGAGCAGCATGTTTTGTTCACCTATTCCGCATGAAACGGTTCGTTCGGGGTGCTCTTTCCGGAAGTGCAAAGATTTGGTGGACTTGCCGAGATCAGCTTCCAACACCACGACTCTTGGATTGACGGCAAGTTCGAGAAGAGCTTGTCCATATCCGTCTCGAGTTGCTGCCGTGTTCGTCATGCGATCGCCTCCCCGAGTTCAGCCATGGCCTGCGCATACTGCTCGTCGTTGGGCGCTGCACCGTGGAATGCAGGGTTGTCGGCCATGAACGAAACACCCTGTCCCTTCACCGTGTGAGCAATGAGGATGGAGGGTCCGTTCGTGGTGGTCTTTAGGAAATTCAATCCACCCACAACCTCCTCCATGTTGTGTCCGTCGATTTCTTTCACGTTCCAACCGAACGCTTTCCACTTGGCTGGAATGTCAAACATTCGCATTTGCGCCTCACAAAAGTCATCGTTTTGAATTCGATTACGGTCAAGAATGACGTTGAGGTTGCCCAGTTCGTGATGGGCTGCGGCCATGGCGGCTTCCCACACGCTTCCTTCTTGGATTTCTCCGTCCCCCAACATGACGTACACTTGGCGTTCGCTTTTGGAGAGGCGTCCGGCTATGGCCGATCCCATGCCAAAGGACAACCCCATACCGAGGGAGCCTGCAGAAAAGTCAACACCTGGGCACCATTTCATGTCAACATGGCCCTGACACACGCCACCAAGGACTCGGTAGGAGCTGAGATCCTCAACGCTGATGAAGCCCATTTCAGCAAGGATGGCGTACATGCCCGGGGAGGCGTGCCCTTTGGACAATACGAATCGATCCCGATCGTCCCAATCGGGCTGCTCGGGGCGAATGCGGAGGGCTGTTTTGTACAATCCCACCAGCAAATCGATTTCTGAGAGTGAGCCTCCGGGGTGACCGGCTTGTGCTCGATGGACCATGTTGACGATGTGGACGCGACACTTTCGTGCGATTTCTTGCAGTTCAGCGATGTTGTTCATGGCTCCACCAATATTGGGTGGTTGACGTGGATGGCCTTTGATGATTGTGCAGGTGCTCGTTGAGCGTGCACCTCAGTCCTCACGCTTTTTCGGGTTCAACGCATCGAGCATGTTGCGGACGGCTTCGGCGGTGATCATGACCAAATCACTGGCCAAGTTTCCGCCCTTTGGAAGCGCTCGAGAGGCGAGCCAGATGAAGACGCCGATGAACCAGGCGAAGAACGCCAAGGACAGAACATCGTTCAAGGTGGTGATGCCCAGCAACTCGGGTAGGTCGACCTTAGCGACAATAAGCACAGCGATAAAAACGCCCATGATGGATTCGCCAGCGATGAATCCAGCTCCGATCAGGACGCCGCGACTCTCAACTTCCTTCGCAGCTGTGACGGCTTTTGAAGATGGGTTCTTCCGGAGCACCCCGTCAACACGAAGGTGCGCACTGCGAAGCATGATGTGGGAGATGACACCGCCGACCATGATGGGTACTGACAGTCCGAGCGGGAGATATATGCCGATAGCAACGCTCATCACCGGCATTTTGAGTTGAATCAGCGCAACGGCGATCGCGGCGCCCAAGACAACCATCTGCAAATTCAAATCGCCGCCAAACGCGCCTTGGACAATGGCGCCGATAAGTTCGGCCTGAGGAGCGAAGAGTGCTTTCGAACATGTCGGGTCGTCGGGCAGCGGGTTGAGCGCGCACGCGGTTTGAGAAATTCGGAAGGCATCGTGCAACAGCGACAAAACGGGACCAATAACGACGGCCCCGGTCAGCACACCAATGATTTCCGCCACTTGTTGTCTCTTCGGTGTCGCCCCGAGCATGTGGCCGGTTTTCAGGTCCTGCATCACATCACCGGCGATGGCTGCGCTGGAGGCCACGATGGCTGCAATGAGCAAGGTTGCGTACATCAAGTCGGGCTTGGCCATGCCCAAAATCAAGTCCCCAATCACGTACACAAGGCCAACCGTGAACAGGAGGGTAGCGATGGTCATCCCCGAGACCGGTGAATTCGAGGATCCAACCACCCCTGCGATGTAGCCAGCGACGGCTGCGAAGAAGAAGGCGACAAAGCCCAAAAACAAGGCCCCGGCCAACGCCAGCACGAACGATTCCGTAGCCCACCAGTAGAAAAAGAACGTCAAGACCACCAAAACACCGCACACGCTGAACACACGATTCATGGGGATGTCCTGTTCTGTCCTGGGAAGAACGTCGCTGTTTTCATCGGATTTTACGAAGGCCTTTGACAAACCGGTGATGATGGTTTTTCGCATGCTCCACAAGGTGTAGATGCCTCCAACCACCATGGCTCCTACGCCCACGTACCTCACCTGTGTGGCCCAAATCGCATAGAAACCTTCGACCAATGAGCCTGTGGCAGGCCAACCGTAAATCAGACCGTAAAGAGGGACAAGGATTCCAAACCCGAGCACCCCTCCAAAGAAAATGAACGAGGCAATTCGAATACCGACGATGTACCCCACCGACAGCAGTGCAACAGACAAGTCCATTCCGGCATAGATCCTTGTGGAAATGACGTTGAAGGCCCCTTCGACGGTGTGATGGGTAATTTCGAAGCCTTTGACCATCAATCCATACAACCCCCCTATTCCAAGCGCATACAGAATGGCCAGCGCACCGTCGCCTCCTTCTTCCCCTGCAACCAAGACTTCTCTGCACGCCACACCCTCCGGATAGGGCAAGGCCTCCTCAACGATGAACAGGCGACGTAGAGCGATGGTGAACATTGTTCCAAGCAAGCCACCCAAGGTTGCGATGATGAGGGTCTCCATCCACTGAATGCTGGTCCATATATTCATGACCAACAAGGCGGGAACGGTGAAGATGACGCCTGCAGCAAGCGATTCACCAGCGGAGGCCATGGTCTGAACGGCGTTGTTTTCAAGGATGGACACATCTTTGAACATCGTACGTAAAATCAGCATCGACATGACCGCTGCGGGGATGCTTGCAGACACCGTCATGCCAGCGTACAGGCCGAGGTAGGCGTTGGCAGCCGTCATCAACACCCCGAGGACGATGCCGACGATGATGACTCGTTGAGTCAGCTCAAGAGGTGATTCGTGAGCGGGGATGTAAGGTTCCTGACCCCCGCTCATGGACCGTCCACCGTGTTCGGGTAGGTATAGCCTGCGATGCGAGACCGTCCAATTCCGAACGCGATGTGGGTGGGGTTTCGTCCGCCATGATAATATGTAATCGTTGGTTGGAAGAATCGTTTTCAATAGATTCTATTGAGAATGGGTGAGCGGATGGAAGAGCATTGGCACAATCTGTCCATCGAAGACAGTTTGATCGCACAGGGCAGCTCTGAGAGCGGAATCGCTGCGGAAGAAGTGATTCTAAGACGGAAAGCCTACGGGCTGAACAAACTCGACGAGCCTGAAAAGACCTCTGCGCTGTTGAGATTCCTTTCCCAGTACAACGACCCGCTCAACTATTTGTTGATCGGTGCAGCTCTCGTAGCTCTGGCCATAAAACCCGATCACCCCGGGGATGCCATTTTCATCTTCATCGTCTTAACCGCAAATGCATTTTTTGGTTATTGGCAGGAAAACCAGGCAGAACAAGCGATGGATTCCCTCAAGCAAATGTCGATTTCAAACTGCGTCGTCATTCGAGGTGATTTCGAGAACGAGGTCCCTACTTCAGAACTTGTTCCCGGCGACGTCGTCCGACTTGAGCAGGGGTTGAACGTACCTGCAGACGTCCGTTTGATACGGTCTCAACAATGCAAAATAGATGAATCTGCGCTGACCGGTGAGTCCCTGACGATTCGAAAAGGCACCGATCACCTCGCCAAAGAAACGGTCCTGGCCGACCGCAACAACATGGCGTTCATGGGCACAACCGTCTCATCTGGCCGCGGTTTAGGCTTGGTTGTCGCCACGGGGATGAAAACTGAACTCGGCAAAATCGCAAGCAACATCGCTGAAGCGCAAACACCGAAGACGCCGTTGGAATTGAAGCTGGAAAGTCTTGGGCGGTTTCTCGGCTTCATTGCTCTGATCGTTGCGGTCTTGCTCGTCTCGCTGAATTTGGTGGTCTCCTACGGGAAACCCGGTGTGGATTTGAGGGAAGTCGCCGTCCAGCAGTTCATCGTGGCCATCGCGATCTTCGTCGCAATCGTTCCCGAGGGGTTGCCCATTATTCTGGTCATCACCTTGTCCTTGGGTATGCGAAACATGGCCAGACACAAGGCCATTATTCGACGCATGAAGGCTGTGGAAACGCTCGGGTCAACAACGGTCATCTGTTCCGATAAAACGGGTACCTTGACAAAAAACCAAATGACGGTGCGGCAAATTCAAACCCTCACCGATGACTACTCAGTGACCGGGGAAGGATTCCAGCCCCGCGGTCAACTGGTTCGCAACGGGGCCGAGCTCTCCGATGCTGACCTTCAGGATCGCCAATCCGACCTTGGGTTTAGGATTCTTGGCGCATGTTTGTCGCTTTGCCACAATTCAAACATCATTCAATCCGAGGGTCTCTGGCAGGCCATTGGCGACCCAACAGACTCGGCGTGCGCAGTGGCGGGGTGGAAAATAAACGGTGACGTGAAGAAATTCTCCCACCGCCATCCTCGGTTGAACGAGTTTTTCTTTGATTCAGTTCGAAAACGGATGAGCGTCGTTCACGAATACGAGGGTGAGCGCTGGGTCTTCTCCAAAGGAAGTTCCGGTGGATACGCAGACTTGGCCACTTCCAAAATTCTCAACAACGACATTGTCCCTCTCACCGATGCAGATCGTCAGCAAATCGCTGATCTCAATCACGAGATGGGTTCACAAGCCATGCGAGTGATTGCGCTGTTTGCACGCAAGGTCAACGATGGAGAGGACATTGAGGACATCGCACGGGTCGAGTCCAACCTCGTTTTCTTGGGCCTCATCGGTATCATGGATCCACCGAGGCCCGAAGTCAAGGCCGCCATCAAAACGTGCCAGCGCGCTGGTATCATGGTGAAGATGATCACCGGTGACCAGCAAATGACCGCAGCGGCCATCGGCAGTGAACTCGACATCAATTCCTCGGCGGCCGAATCGCTTGACGGGACCGACCTCGCAGCGCTAACCGATGAGGAACTTGCAGCGGTGTCCTCGGACGTCGCTATTTACTCGCGCGTCACGCCCGACCAGAAGATGCGAATTGTCTCCTCTCTGCAGGAACAAGGGGAAATCGTCGCCATGACGGGGGACGGGGTGAACGATGCACCCGCCCTTTCGGGTGCCAACATCGGTATCGCCATGGGCATTGCAGGCACGGACGTGGCCAAGGACGCAGCGGACATGGTGCTTCAGGACGACAACTTTGCAAACATTGTGCATGCGGTCGAAGAAGGGAGAAAAATCTACCAGAACATTCGAAACTTCGTTCGCTATCAAGTGTCCACCAACGTTGCGGCTGTGGCCCTCTTGGTGCTCGCCACCGTTCTATTTGGACCTGAAGCCTTGCCGCTCACCGCCACCCAGATTTTGGTCATCAACATCCTGATGGACGGACCCCCGGCCGTGGCGCTCGGTGTCGAGAAAAAACACGGGAACGTCATGGATCGGCCCCCGCGTCCCGTGGATGAAGGCTTACCGAACAGTCGAGATATTTCGCTTATATTCTACTTGGGGGCCGTTATGGTTGTGGGCACATTGTCCGTGTTTTACCTCGCAGGCGGGGGACTTGCCGAGTGCGAATTGCTCCCAAGGGAAACCGCCACGACGGCTTTTGATGTGGATGCTTGCAGACTCGGTGACCAGGGTGAAATTGACAAATGGCAGACCTACGCAGACGGTCATTTCCATCATGCGCAAACCATGACCTTTGCTGTGTTCATCGTCTATCAGTTGTTCAATGTGCTCAATTGTCGTTCCAACGAACAGAGCGTGTTTGAGCTCGGTCTCTTTTCAAACAAAGCCATCAACTACGCCCTGCTGATATCTGCGGGATTGCTCCTGTTCTTCGTTCAGTTGGCGGACGTGTCAATACCGATCATCGGTATCCAAGTTGGTTCTCTTTTGTCCACAAACACCTTGACGAACAACGATTGGGTCATCGTTGTCATGGTGGCTTCGAGCGTGTTTATCATCGAAGAATTCAGGAAGTTTATTGTGAAATCTGGATTCCTTTCGGTCAAAAAGCGTTGATGGGCTTAAGCACATCTTCTTGAATGGGACATGCGACGTAGAGCCATGGAGGCCGTGTTGCAACCCACACCATTGGCGGGTGAACACGAGGACTGGCTGCATCGCCTGAGCGCCAACCTGATGGAAACAGACTGGTCAGCGCCCCTCCGTCCGATTGCGGACAAACTTGCCATCAACGCACCGTTGAACCTTGCTGACGGACTGGTCCTGTTCAACCACCCTGACCTTCACGAGGTCGGTGCTTTGGCCAACGCAGTCCGTGAGGCTCGATTCGGTCGTCAAGCGTTCTTCAACTCAAATGTCCACATCAACCAAACCAACATCTGCGTTCTAGCGTGTCGCTTCTGTGCGTTTAGACGCGGCCCCAAAGCCGGTGATGCATACGCCATGTCGGTGGAGGAGTACATGGAGGATTTGTCCAAGTACGCTCATGCAATTGACGAGGTGCATTCTGTGGGCGGCCTGCATCCTGAGTGGGGCGTTGAACATTACGAGGACCTTTTCCGTCGTGTTTCCAACGAACACCCCCACATTTCCATCAAGGCGCTGACCGCTGTTGAAATCAAGCATTTGGGACAGCGTTCATCCATCAGCACTTACGAAGTTCTGCAGCGCCTTTCCCGTTCAGGTCTCACCTCGCTTCCCGGCGGCGGGGCAGAAATTCTGGACGACGATGTCCGAGCGGTTATCTGCAACGGCAAGGAAAGCTCACAGGAATACATCCAAATTCATCGAGAGGCGCACAAGGCGGGTTTGCCGTCAAACTGCACCATGCTTTTCGGTACGATTGAAACGCTCGAGCAACGACTCCAACACATGATTTCCCTCCGCTCTCTCAACAACGAAACTCGCGGTTTCCAATGTTTTGTCCCCTACCCGTTCTTGCCCGATGACACTCGCCTACCGCAGGCACAACTCGCAACCGGTACAGAAGTTCTACGGACGATCGCTGTGTCCAGGCTGATGCTGAACAACATCCCTCACATCAAGGCCTACCGAATGAACATCGGCGATCACCTCGCAGAATTGGGCCTTCAATACGGTGCGGACGACATTGACGGCACCGTGCAGAAGGAATCCATCATGCACCTCGCTGGTTCCACGGCTCCCCTGAATCACGACCGGGCTAAGCTTGCACGCCTCATCAACGATGCTGGATGCACGCCCGTTCAGCGGAACACCACCTACACTGCGTTCGAACCGTACACGCCGCCACCCGTCCAAGAACGTCGCTCGTTGCCAATGGCCACGCTCTAAGGTGATCACGTGGCCGAGACATGGGTGAAGACACTCGGTCGGGTGGCGTTCATCAACTGCGACCCTTTGTACCACCAACTCTCTGACGAGTGGAACGTCCTCGCAGCACCCCCGTCGTGGTTGACGGGACACGTGCTTCGACGAGATTGCATCCTTGCCCCAATACCCGCTGCAGATTACGCCAAACACGCCGACGAGTTGGTGTTGCTGCCTGAGATTGGTATCGGTAGTCAGGGCGAGGTGGGCAGCGTTCTTTTGTTCGGAGCTGTTCCTTTGGACGTCATGAACACCATCGCACTGCCCAGCGATTCCGCCACCTCGGTGGCTCTGCTCAAACATCTCATCTCCAAGAAAGGTCGAGCCATGGAATACATCGCCACCGGCCCGGATTACGAGTCCATGATGGCCATCGCGGACGGAGCTTTACTCATCGGTGACCGTGCATTGGAGGCTGCGAAGGAATTTCCAGAGATGGTTCAAATGGACCTTGGGACGGCATGGATGGAGGAAGAAGACCTGCCGATGATTTTTGGCGTGTTCGTGGCTCGCAAAGACACCCCACTGCCAACGCTCAAGGCCGCGCATGCTTCGTTGGTTCGCAATCTTGAACGGTTTGAATCCGATGACCGAAAGCGACAAGCTGTCATTGAGTGGTCGATGAAAAAATCCGGTCTATCTCATGAACGCCTTGACCAGTATTACGGTGAGGTGTTCAATCGACTCAATCAGCACCACCTCAGTGGTTTGTATCGCTTCCTTCAGCATGCTTGTGGCATGGAATCAGAGCCGCAATTTGCGTGGGACCAGCACAGCGTTGTTTAGAAATATGAACGGATGGTTCTTGAAGGACATGAAGGTGCAAGAACCATGGTGGTAGAACTCCCATTGGACGAAGAAGGAAACAAGGTTGTCCGCATCGGACACAGCCCTGACCCCGACGACGCCTTCATGTTCCACGCCATGACCACGAACGCCTTTCCTACGCCCGGTTACAACTTTGTCCACGAGCTGCAGGACATCGAAACTCTGAATCATCGTGCAATGAATCAGGACCTAGAAGTCTCTGCCGTATCGATTCACGCGTACCCTGACATCGCCGAGCATTATGCACTGATGAATTGCGGTGCCTCGATGGGTGAGGGCTACGGACCAATGATCGTGTGCAAGAAAGGCGTCAGCGAGGACGACGCCAGAAACAACGTCATCGCCGTGCCTGGACTCAAAACCAGCGCCTACCTCGGACTAAAACTGGCTTGGGGCGAATGCGAGGTTGCGGTTGTTCCGTTCGACGAAATCATTCCACGCATTCTCGATGGTACCTACATGAGCGGGCTTATCATTCACGAAGGTCAACTCACGTACGTGGACCACGACCTCGATGTGCTCATCGATCTTGGGAAGTGGTGGAACGGCCGCACGCCCAACTGGCCCATGCCCCTAGGCGGCAACGTCGTTCGACGAGATCTCGGTGAAGAGGTTATGCAGGACATCACCACGTACACAAAAATGAGCATTGAATACGCCCTTAAATCACCCAAAGAGGCCCTTGAGTTTGCGAAGGCCTGGGGTCGAGGCATCGACGACGAAACCAACGAGGAATTTGTCGGGATGTACGTCAACAACCGAACGATTGACTACAAAGAAGACGGACGGGCCGCAATCCGGTTGTTCATCAAGGAAGGGCAACACATCGGCATGATTCGCAACGATTTTGATACGGCCACCATGCGCTTTATTGGAGAACCCTGAGGAACGTCCATGACCGACCGAGGCAACGTTCCCCAAGTGAGCCAATACGGCTCTGTTGACCCTGCTCCACCTTCTCCTGTCTCTGAAATCGACTCACTTGCCGGGCGGCTCTGCGACGAGTCCTTGCCCATGTTCCAGCGCATGCGAGCTGTTTTTTCACTGAGGAACCAACGAAGCGATGAGGCTTGTTTGGCTCTCTGCAGAGGGTTCGAGAGCGAGAGTGCTTTGTTGAGGCACGAAATCGCCTACGTCCTGGGTCAGATGCAAAACACGGTAGCCCTTCCAACGCTCATCGACCGACTGGAAGACGCTTCTGAACACGTGATGGTCAGACACGAAGCTGCCGAAGCCATGGGAGCCATCGGTGATCGATCCGTCATACCGACGCTCGAGCGCTTCAGCACCGACCCCCTCCCCGAAGTTGCTGAATCGTGCGTCGTTGCGCTCGACCTTTTGGCTTGGGTGAACAATGCGGAGTTTGAGGAAACCGAATACTAGACTCCCCTCAAGTTCAAAGACTGAACCGCTTACCGGTGAACAGGAAGGACACACATGCCCCACGACCACATCCAACTTGCACAAGCACCCAACGGAGAATTGGGTCCCCGCTGCCACGTGTGCGGTGTTCGCTTGACGTTTGGTAATGCGATGGTGGTCAACAAACACTACATGTGCTGGACCCATTATGTTGAGGCCACCGGAGCGGACACAGCCACCGACGTTTCAGACGCTGATGAACGCTTCTGGATGAAGCAGGAATAACACGGCTTTCTTCAAGAACCCTCATCGGTTCGTCCACAACGAGGGACGAGCATGTCAAGCGGGTGGGCGAGATTTGCGCATCGGTTCGGCCAATACTATCAGCACGCGTCGCTGTGGTCTCCACCACGTGTAAAAACCAGAGAGTGGATGTTCATTCCCTTTGGCGGCGCACCGCCGCTTCGCCACAAATCCTTTTCCAACGTCAATCAGGTTCAATCCTTCCTTTCTCAGCGGGCGATGCACTCGTGCTTTTACTCCACTGCCTACTGGCGTCGGCCGTTTGAATTAAAGATGGCTGACAAGCTCTGGCAAGGCGCAGATTTGATTTTTGATTTGGACGGCGACCACCTTCCCGGTGTGACCGATCGGGATTTTCCCGGTATGTTGGAGGTCATTCAGGAACAGGCATGGTCGCTTTGGAACGATTTTCTTGAACCTGAGTTTGGGTTCTCTGAAGAACATCTTCAAGTCACGTTTTCTGGGCATCGAGGTTTTCATCTTCACTACCGCGACCCAAATCTCTTCCACCTGGACTCTGAGGCACGCAGAGAACTTGTGTCGCACATTCGAGGCGAAGGGGTCGATGTTCAGGGAGGTCTGGCCCGCTATCACGATGCCACAGCAAAGGGTTGGACAGAACGGATTCGAAAAGGCATGGACGACATGATCGAAACGCTTCAGTCCATTCACCGTGGTGAAGAAGGCAGCAACGCTGAGTTACGTAGATTGGAAATCGCCCTTAAGTCCCTCCAAGACCGAGAAGGAAACACTTCCCAGCGTTCGTCTTCAGCCATTAAACGCTTGGCCGAATTGATGGTTCACGACCAACGCGTCAGCCGGCTTAAGGAGGGTAAATTCGAGTTGCTAGGAAACTACCAAACGCTCTTTCTCAATTTACTCAAGGCCGACGCTTCGGTGGTTCTTGGATCAGCTGGCGAGACCGATGAGGTTGTGACCATTGACGTTCGTCGACAAATCCGATGGCCAACCTCGCTGCACGGCAAGTCCGGTATGCGTGTCAGCGAATTTCCCCTGGCGCGACTGGACCCTGACTCGAGCAACGCCTACAACCCGCTCCACGAGGCGTACGTGCTCGGTTTGGACGATCGCATTGAAGTTGAATGGACCGTTGACGACGCGGTTGCTCAGTTTGGCGACAAACGATTGGAAAGCGAGACTGGAAAACGTTTCTTCACCCACGAGTCGGGTGCCACATTCCTCGTTCTGAAGGGGTGGGCATCGCTTGTTTGACGCCAAACGAACGGGCTTCAGAACGAAGGTTTCCGAGGTACAGGGTGCGGTAAGGTTCAAGGCTGGTTTCCCATCCCTTGGCACGAGGTGAGTCCAGTGGGTCTGCGCAGAGGGAAAAAATCCAAGAAATCGGATGCACCTTTACCCACACCAGATTTACCCCCGCCGGCCGGACTTCCTGCACCGTTGCCCATGCCCACCGGCGGTCTACCAATGCCTCCTCTACCGGGCGCACCGACACCGGGAGAACTGCCCCCACCTGCTCCGTTGCCCACTCCCGCCCCTGCGCCAGTCGCGGTTGCTCCAGCAGAACCGACTCCACTCCCACCAGCACCCGTGCCGGTCAACGACCCCACAACAACGCTTTCCGGAATCGCCGCAGAAAAGGGATACAGCGAGTTGTGGGCCAAGCGCTCAGAAAAGCCACTGCAGCAAATTTACGGACACATCGACCGAATCAGCAACAAAGAGGCTGGTTCACTGCTGGATCGATACGCTGACCGATTTGGTCACTCGTTGGATCGTGAAATCATCGTCATGCGCAAGGCCGCCGTGGAGGAGAAAGTGGCCGAAATTCGTGATGCACCTGTCGTGGAGCTTCTCGATGAGGAACCTCTGGAGCCGGCGAGCGAACTTCAACAGGTCGAGGACGAACTCCGAGCCCTCAAGCCACTGTACCAAGAAGCAAAGTCTCTGGGCGACAAAGAAACCTTGGCGGAACTGACACCCACTCTCCAAGCACTGATGGCTCGACGAAAAGCTCTGAAAGCCGGTGATGCTCCTGCTGAAGAAGCCACCGTTGCTGAAGAGCATGAGGAAGACGAAGACGACGAACTGTGGGTTCAATTTGTGCAGATTGTTGACGACCTTCTTGGAGACCACCTGCCCGCTGAAATCGTTGAAGCGTTTGTCAGCAGCCCAGACTTCGACGTTTACCGTTCGGTCAACGAAGCTCCGACGGAGACCGACGATGAGACTCGCAGTGATTTCTACAACATGGTCGATGACCAACTTGGGAACATGTCTTCGGACGCCATTTCCGCCTTCGTCAATTCTGACGAGTTTGAAATCTACCGCTACATCGGTGAACGCTACAAGGACGAGTGAACGACATGGGACTACTGGACAAGGCCGCAGCCTCCGACAACGAAGATCCAAAGCCGAAGGCCAAGGCGAAAAGGAAGGCCGCAACCAAAGCCAAGCCTGCGAAAGCAGTGAAGGCAAAACCAACCAAAGCAGAACGTCCGGCAAAGGTCAAGAAGGCAAGGGCGCCTCGCGCCCGGCCCATGGAACTCTCCGACGAATATGAGCTGGCTTCAAAGATGAACCGCCGCATTTCATCCCTCGTCAATTTCATCATCAATTTCGGTGTATTGTTCGCTGCGTTGTTCATCGCATCCGCAGACACAGGTGTCATAACGACCATTTTGTTTGCAACCAGCGGAGCCATCATCATTCTGAATGCGATATTCATTCCAATGCGTTTCTCCCGAAATTTGGGACAGTTTGTTTCACGGACCAAATACGTGCGTGGAGACGGTACAAATCCATTGTTCCTGCACGGGATCATGGCCAACACCGCTGGTCTCTTGGCGTTGATCGGCCTGATTTTTGTTGCCACACAATTCCAAAAATTATCTGAGGCCGACAACACGGGCGCCATCATTTTCTTTTCCCTGGGTACCATTTTCATCATCATGTGGTTCGTTGACCGATACCTGCGAAGTGGCAGTGCAATGGGCCAAGGGCTGTACGATCTGGCGTTTCGAGCGTACCTTGTGAAGTACGTTCCCACAGAAGAGGAAAAGGCGACCGGCATCTGGTCCCGCCTCGAGAACATGGGCAACTTTGGCGATCAACTCATCAAGCGTCAGGAAGATCGAAAAGCCAAGCGGGACATCAAAAAGGCGGAAAGCGAAGCAGCTGCGGAACTCGAAGCCGCAGCGGAACAAGAAGCCGCTGAGGACGAGGCTGCTTCAGATGACGACTGACGACAACTTCCCCTGAGCGTGGGCAACGGTATGTTGGTTTGGGCACGAACACACAACCACGTTCTCCCCACGGTGGTGGGATTGGTAGGTTTGGTTGCTACGGTTTGTTTTTGGCAACTTCACTTCGTTGCAGGCCTCCTCGCAATGACCGTCAGTGGATTCACGCTGTACGTGGAAATCGTCACACAGCTTTCGTTTCGCGCACCGCCTAGGCGTAAGCCGGTGCTCAACAAGCCCGGTTGGGAGATTCATAGGCTCTCAGTTGACGGCTGCACGGTTCAACACTATGTTTGGATGGGGAAGCCATCCAATCCGGTGGCGCTGTTGCTCCACGGGTGGACGTCCGGGGCCGTCCGTATGGACGGCCGAGCTGCTTCGTTTGTCGAACGAGGTTGGACCGTTGTGCTGGTCGATTTACCCGGCCACGGAGCATCGGATAGCCTAACGAAATGGAGCGCAGAGCAGTGCACCACCATCCTCCTTGGCGCTCTCGACCAACTCAGTGAGCGTCTTTCGAACAGATTCAATCACGGTGTGTGGTTTTACGGCCACAGCATCGGTGCGTTCATTGGCCTTCGAATCAGCAAGCGTAGAGGTGAGTCAAACTGGGCCCAGCACCTCCGAGGTTGGGTGTTTGAATCGCCGATGACGGGTTATACGGAGATTCACCACGAAACGTGCAACATGTTGAGAATACCCAGCGTGCTGAGGCCGCTTGTTTTGTCAAAGACTCTCCGGCACTTCAACGCGCTGAACGCTAAGGCCGGGACCATTAAGGATCTCTCGGAGGCCGATATGCCACGTTGGGGTGTCCCCCACGAACCAGTTTTACTTGTTCAAGCCGATCCAGATGAGCGTTTGGGGCCGTCTCACCACATGCGCCTCATTTCGAGCATGAACAACGATGACGGAATGAATCTCTTGACCGTGCACATGCTTCCCGATTTGCGGCACACCGGTGGATATCTCAACGCACCAAGGAGAGAGAAGGTCGACGATTGGTTGGACGAGCAGCTCGCTCACTCATCTTCGATCTGAGCCGCTTGTACACGCGCCAATTCTCGCATGTCTTCAACCTCGTCGAGTTCGTCCACGATTTCCTTGCCGAGCAACGTTTCCATAACGTCTTCCATGGTGAGAATACCGGACGTTCCCCCGAATTCATCTTTGACCAAGGCAAATTGCTGACGGTTGCTGAGAAACACATCCAACGCTTGTTCAATGGTTGAACCCTGTTCAATTTTTTGAATGGGCTTCATGATGTCTTTAAGCGCAAGATCCCATTCATCACGGCTCGCCGCCATTAGAATTTCCGACCGAATCACCAATCCGCGCACGTTGTCGATGTTGTCTTCGTACACGGGAATTCGTGAGAAGCGGAGAATCGTGTTTTCATCGAGCACTTCCTTGATCGTTTGAGTCATTTCAAAGGCGGACACAACGGTTCTCGGGGTCATTTCATCGCTCACCATCACGTCTCGCAAGCCAAGGAGGTTGTGAATGATCGTCTCCTCAGCCTCTTCCAGTGCACCTTCAATTTCTCCCAAATCCGCCATGGCAGCAACATCGTCTCGGGTGACCATGGCGTTGTTCGACGAAGGAAGCACGGCTTTGATGAACTGTATGGGCCCAATGAGGAAAAACATGAATCTGGTGAACCAGGTGAGGAGATACGCCGTTGGCGTCGAAAGACGGCGCCAATAGGCTGCACCGAGAGTTTTTGGGATGATTTCAGACAAAAACAACACGGCAAGCGTGAGAACCAGCGAAGCTGCAGTCAAGACCTCTACACCCCATATTTGTTGCACCTGGGAACCAACACCAGCTGCTCCCATGGTGTGGGCAATGGTGTTCAGCGTCAATATGGCGGTCAGCGGACGAACGGAATCGTCGTCTTTCAGATGAGCCCACATATCGGCCGTTCGTTTTCCTTCGTTCTGAAGGATGTTTACGTAGGTTTGTGGTGTCGAGAGCACAACGGCCTCGAGGATGGAACAAACGAAGGACACACCGAGTGCGAGTGTGATGTAGAAAATTAAGAGACCCATGTCCCCTTCGCCGGTGGCGCTGGCAGCAACCACTGCTGCCGCAATTACGTCGTTGGCCATGTTGTCTCGCAGACCCCTGCCCTTCCGGGCATAGTTCACCCGACGAGAGATGGGTTCTTGAAAATGACGCTGCCCCTTGACATCGCCACTTCGGTCGGTTCAGCATGCGTGAACCTCAAGAAGCATAGGCCACCCGCAACAAACGAGTGGGTTGCAGTGAGCGATGAACACGTGTTGATTTGCGTGGCTTGGCCCTATGCAAACGGACCGCTGCATCTCGGACACGTTGCTGGCTGCTACTTGCCGCCCGACATACAGTACCGATTTGAGCGTGCCCTAGGAAATCGGGTGTTGATGGTCTCCGGGTCTGACGAGCACGGCACACCCATCACCGTGACCGCAGAGACACAAGGCATCATGCCTCAGCAAGTCGTTGATGAATACCACGAAATGAACTTCAAGGCGCTGGTTGACCTCGGCTGCAGTTGGGCGCAACCCATCGATGCTCGCGGACCTGAATACGGTGGTGCGTTGTTCAACAGAACAACCGACCCAGAGCACAAGCGAATGGTCCAGGACAACTTCCGTTCGTTGGAATCAGCAGGATTTTTTGAACGGAAGACCACCGAACAGTACTACGAAGTTCACGAAGGCGGCGGAGGCCGTTTCCTTCCCGATCGCTACGTTGAGGGGACCTGCCCCGCTTGTGGGAGCGATGGCGCCCGTGGAGACCAATGCGATGCGTGCGGGGCGACCTATGAAGCGGTTGAATTGAAAAATCCTGTTTCAAAAATGAACCCGTCGGCATCGATTGAAATCCGAGAGACGGACCACCTGTTCTATCGATTAAATCTCTTCCAAGAAGCGCTTGAACTGCACGCTGGTGCCCAACAAGGTGTATGGAAATCCAACGTCAGGGCGATGACCAAGCAGTGGCTCGACATGGGTCTGCGTCCGAGGGCAGTTACCCGAGATCTTGACTGGGGCATCCCCGTTCCCATGGACGGCGAGGCTTGGGAGGGAAAATGCGTGTACGTGTGGTTCGAAGCTGTTCAAGGTTATTCGACATGTGCTCGTATTTGGGCTGCTCGTAATACGTCAGAACTGCCGGATGGCGCAGACATGTGGAAGCGGTGGTGGACGGTGGAGCAGGACGGCACGGTTCCACGACATCTTTACTTCCTTGGAAAGGACAACATACCATTCCACACCGTCATTTGGCCAGCCCTCATTTTGGGATTGAACCACGTCGCCAAAGGATTGACAACCGACGACAAGATCATGCTCCCGGGACCGGGTGAATTTGCGTTGGAAACCAATGTTCCCGCCATGGAGTACCTGATGTTGGCCGGCGGTCAATTCTCCAAATCGCGCAAACACGCCATTTGGCTTCCAGCCTTTCTTGAGCGATACCCGGCAGACACGCTTCGCTACTACCTCAGCGCTCAAATGCCCGAGGAGAAGGACTCTGATTTCACATGGGGTGAATTTGTTGCCAAGGTCAACAACGTTTTGAACGCGAATTACGGAAATTTCGTACACCGAGTGTTGACCCTCGGGGCTCGCTTGCCGCACGAAGCAAACCGTTCCCCGTTTGTTGGCCACGATGGCCATGCCTCCTGTATTGAACATAAAACGGCAGTTGAGAAGGCGTTTGATGACATCACCAACGCTCTGAAAAGTAACCGGTACAAAGACGCGCTCAACATCATCATGAGTGTCTCTCAAATGGGCAACCAGATTCTACAGACGGCTGCGCCATGGAAGCACCTGAATGAACCCCAAGAAGGCCATGAAGCAAGTCTGGGTCAGTTGGCGTTTTGCTGGCGGATTGCGAGATTCCTCAGCATAACAACGCAACCGTTCATGCCCAACAGCGCACAGCAACTCTGGTTCAATCTTGGTAATGAGTCAAGAGTTTCCGAGTGTCTGTGGTCATCGGCAATCGATTGGAATGCACCCCTTACGTGGCGGGAAGATCTCCCAAAACCGCTCTTTGACCGATTGGATTTGGAGGAAATCCTTGCGGCAGAACAGGGCCTGGTTGAGGACACACCTGAGACACCGAACGTTCACGGCGTCAAAGGTGGAAAGAAAAAACATGGAGGAAATAAGATGAAAGAAGAACCTGAAGGTATTGCGTATCTCGATTTTGAGACGTTTATGGAAGTGAATCTCAGAGTGGGAAGAATCAGATCGGTTGATGACCACCCGAACGCCGACAAGCTCTATGTTGTTGATTTGGACGATGGAACCGAGGCCGGCCGAACCATTTGTGCTGGATTAAAGGAGCATTATGCACCGGAGGAAATGGAAGGGAAATTGGTTGTCTTTGTTGAAAACCTCAAACCTCGTCCGCTGCGAGGCATCACGTCTGAAGGGATGATGCTGGCAGCCGACGACGGCAACGGTGGTGTTGTGCTCGTCACGCTCGATGGAGACATTGCTCCGGGAAGCCAGGTGCGTTGATCACCCGAGCATTCGTTCTCGGACGGCGTCCATCACGTTTCGAGATTGTGCTCGTATTCGCTCTTTGAGTTCCGGCAGTCGGTCTCTGAAATCCCGACCCATGTCCGACGGCAGCGAGTCAAGATTGATCTCAACGTTGAACACCGCCCCTTTGGCCGCGGCACTCGCCAAAAGACCAGCAACACCCACGTCTGAGGCAGCGTTGGCGTTGCCGTTTCGTGCGAGCTCGGGTAATAATTCGAGCAATTCAAGGCCGAGCTCAGCCGTTTCAAAGGGCACGGCTGCCGCCATCAACGTAGCGGCTCGAATAGCCGAACGCCTGAGATCTTTCTCCTCTTGGGTCTCTTTTGGCAATCCAAAGCCTTCCATCACACGGTCGAACGCATCGCTGTCATCGTCCGCAAGGACGTTGGCTCGATTCATCATTGGCACAGAAAGCGATTGAACTTCCTGGGCTACGGCCCATCCTTCGGACCACCTGTCGTTTCCGAGCGTCAATTTCGACACCATGACGGAGAGCGCAGCAGCTTGCGCCAATGCCAGGGCTGAGGCTGTGCCTCCACCTGGCGTCGGCGTTGAGGACGCAAGTGCGGCCTGAAACTCGTCCATACTCATGTTCGACCAACTCACGGTTTCACCTCCGAATTGAGAGCCCATTCGATGATGTGTTCGTGAGGATCAAATCGATGATGGTGATTCAGCCCTAAACCGTCCATGGCTGCTGTGACCAATGTGCGGTCGTCGGACGCCTCTGGATCAAAGAACAAGCCCGCATCCAACATCGCTTGCAAGGGAACAAGGCCCACCACCTCACTTCCACAGAGCGAGACATCGTGGTCTGCGGCGAGAGATTCGCATGTCTTGAACGCCACATGCAGCGGGCAAGCATCAACATCCAATAAATTCATTGAAACTTGAGAGATTCCTAATTCATCCACCGGCACCCCCATGCCCTGCACGCTGGTCAGCATACCACGACTTCGAACCTTCCCGCCACCGTCGGATTTGAGGAGTCGCCCGCTGCTGCGTACGATTGAGCCTATTTTCTTGGAAACCTTTGCTCCACGCTCATCCACGTTCACGTTGTAGGCCACGAGGATAGGGCGGGCACCGACCGTTATGCCACCTGATTTGGCCACCGTCTCTGTCCATTCGGTTGCCCCGAGGTCTGGCATACGCGTGTGGTCGGTGTGAATTGTGTCTCCACCTGACAGGCGGGCTTGGAATTGTTCGTATTCACCCTTTCGCAGATGCGAAAGCACGGTACGCTCAGGCCGCGATGCGGCGGCACCGTAGAGGAACAAAGGAACGTCATGGCGCTGGTTGACGATGTGCACGGTTTGCCTGGCAAGGTCCGCACATTCCTCCATGGTCGTGTTTCGCAGCGGCACAAACGGGCACACATCAACCACGCCCATTCGGGGATGTTCGCCTTTGTGTTGGCGCATGTCCAATTCCAAAATGCTGGCTTCGATCAGAGCCACCGCACCGTTCATCACCGCATCAGGTTCACCCGCGAAAGTGATGACGGTTCTGTGATAGTCGTGGTCGGGTTCCACGCCTAAAACCGTGCATCCGTCTATGGCCTCTACCACGTCAACAATTCGTGCAATTTTCTCAAGATCTCGTCCTTCTGAAATGTTGGGAACGCACTCGACGAGCTTGGATTCCATGCAGTTCCGCGTTGCGTTGGGTCTTTGAATGTTCTTCGTCACTCTCACGAATACAAAGCTTCTGGGGAGGTCGCATTGAGGCCCTGTGTCTTCTTCTTATCAAGTCTTGAGACCGCCAGCAGCATGTCGTTTTGTGACACAACGGAGCGTCCATCGCGAATGGCGATCATGCCCGCTTCAACGCACGTGGCCTTCAGCTCGGCACCGGAATATCCCTTTGTTCGTTCAACGATCCGCCCGATGGCAATTTTCTTTGTGTTCATCGAAGCCAAGTGGACACCAAGGATTGCTTTTCGAGATGCGTCTTCGGGAATGGGGATATCGATTACCCTATCAAAGCGCCCCGGTCTCAGCAACGCATCGTCAAGGATGTCGGGTCGATTCGTTGCAGCGATGATTTTGACGTCCTGAAGCGCATCAAACCCGTCCAATTCTGCGAGGAGTTGCATCAGCGTCCGCTGAACCTCACGGTCACCACTGGTCGAACCGTCGAGTCTCTTCGCACCGATGGCGTCGATTTCATCGAGGAAAATGACGCTGGGGGCTTTTTCTTTGGCAAGGGAAAACAATTCGCGCACCATACGACCGCCCTCTCCGATGTACTTCTGGGCAAGTTCGCTGCCCACCATGCGAATGAAGGTGGCGTCGGTGTGATTGGCCACGGCCTTGGCCAACAGGGTTTTGCCGCACCCGGGTGGACCGACCAGGAGGACACCTTTTGGAGGAACGATGCCGACTTTTTCAAAGAGTTCGGGTTTGACAAGCGGGAGCTCAATGGCCTCACGAACCGATTCAACTTGCTCATCCAGACCCGCTACATCATCGTACGTGATGGACGGTTTCTCAACCATTTCCGCACCGCTGACCATTGGATCCCATGCTTCAGATAGGACTTCAACGACCGATAGACTGTCTTGATTGAGGGCTACTCTGGTGCCCGGTTTCAGTGTGTCCGGGTCGAGGCGTTGATTCAAGGAAACCTGGAACACCGTGCCGTTGGACGACCGCACAATGGCTCGTTCGTGATCGAGAACATCTTGGAGGTGTCCCACAATCAGCGGTGGCATCTTCAGAAGATTCACGTTTTCGTCCAATCGCTCTATTCGCTTTCGAAGGGTTCGCATTTCTGCTTCGAGCGTTGTTCGCTCGTTGATGAGTTGTTGCGTTTCATCTCGTAATTCAGCGTACGCTTCTTCGAGCGTTTGGAGTTCATCGTCCGCTCCACCAGGCAAATCGCCATCGGTACGTTCCACTTCGGTGCTCATGGTGCTCAAAAATCATCAAGCGGCGACGATACTTAAGCACAGTGTTTCATTCTGCATGCTCACCTCGTTCCAAAGGGTTCAAAGAGCGTAGCGAGGGTACAACAGATATGGGCGAATGCGAACTTTGCGGGGCGGTCAAGGTTGCAGTCCAACGGGTCCGAACCGGGAAGACAGAAGTGGCAGCGTGCGCTCGATGCACCGATAAAATGAATCTCGGACCCAAGCAAGAAGCACCCGGCATTCAACGCTCACGCTCCTTTGCAACTCGACCCGCACCCAAGAAGAAGCGAAACGACATCATGACTCGTGGACCCAAGGAACTTGCCGGGGACTTCTCAAAGCGAATTTCCAAAGCACGCGGTGCTCGTCAATGGAGTCAGCAGCAACTCGCAAAGAAAATGGCTGAAACGGTGAACATTGTCAAATCAGCCGAATCAGGGAAACGACCCACGGATTCGGTCATTCGTAAATTTGAACGGGTTCTTGAAATCGAACTCATGGTGGAACGCACCGCCACAGAATCACGATACATCAACGCAGGTCCATCTCGCGGCATGACCTTTGGTGATTATCTCAACGATCTACGGTGATCCATTGAACCCCATATCCGTGCATGCACTGTGGCTTGCGCAGGATGATCCACGAAAAAACACGGCCGTCCTAGCGTCCAAACGCGGCAACCTCAAGTTACACAAATCGGTGCGAACACTTCCCAAGCGGGGTATTATCCTGGAACCGCTTTGCGGAAAGGTCTTCGGCCCAGAAGACCATGCACTGCTCACCCATGAACACGGAGCCTTGGTGGGGCTTGATTGCAGTTGGGCGCACATTGAATCCTCGGTTGAGTCCATCATGAAAAAAACACGATTGAAACCCAGAATGCTACCGCTTCTCCTCGCAGCCAACCCGGTCAATTGGGGCAAACCAGGCAAATTGACAACGGCAGAAGCGTTGGCGGCCGCACTTTACCTCGCTGCCAGAATTGATGAAGCGAAAGCAGTCTTAGGTGCGTTTCGTTGGGGCGAACGTTTTTTTGAACTCAACCAGCACCCTCTCGACGCCTACGCCCAAGCCTCCACCAGTTCTGAATTGGTCGGGTTGCAATTCGAATTCTTTGATTTGGATCACCTGGTGGAGGACGAGGCATGACCAACGTGGTGCGAACCGGCGTCCAACGTTTGGAAGACGGGAAACTTTCTCTGGCTGAGGAACAACTCGCAACCGAATCCTTGGTTCACATTTCGGTCAATGGTGACGCTATTACGACACTTCTGGGTTCTCCAGAAGGGGTTGAGGAATTGGCAATCGGGCACCTCATGACCGAACACGGTGTTTTCTTTAACGCGATTTCAAACGTCCATGCTGTTGAGAACCAAGGTGTGGTGTCGGTCAACGTTGACCTCTCCTCTGAGCATGCACTGATACCGCGTGCGTCGCTGGTCACATCATCGTGTGGGGCGTGCGAACAAACCAATTTACCCGACCTTATCGCTTCGACACCGACGGTGGTGGATTCCCCGGTGGATGTTGACATGGACGACGTCCTGGCGGCGGTGAGGACCATGCGCGAGCACCAACCGTCCTTTGACAAAACAGGTGGCGTTCATGCCGCAGGTCTCTTTTTTGGTACGAATCAACCCGTTTTGGTCAGGGAAGACATCGGGCGACACAATGCGGTGGACAAAGTCATCGGAGCGTGGACTCAACATTCGTCGAGTCGACCAAAGGCGCTGCTGTTGTCAGGTCGATGCGGTTGGGACATTGTTTCCAAAGCTGCCAACGCAGGCATCCCCATCATCGCTTCCCTCGGTGCCGCTTCAAGTCTCGCCGCCAAAACGGCGAGGCTGTGTAACATGACGTTACTCTCCTTCGTGAAAGGGGGCAAAGCGGTCGTGATTGGCCCTGTGGACGGGCGCTTCAAGCGCAAGCATTGAGAAGGGCAAGGTCCGGGCTTTGCTTGGGGATGCGGAATGCGAAGGGAGGGGCGCGCACGTACACCACCAGACAACGCCCCATTGAAGCTCAAAAAAGTGAAGACAAAAGCGGCCGGGTTTGCGGCCATTGCCTCCTCCACCGTTCACGGTCTCACCAAGATGGGACCGGTAAAGACCGTCAAAACCCTCCGTACCGTCAATCAACTGGACGGTTTTGATTGCCCAGGATGCGCATGGCCTGACCCCGAACACCGAACGGCGTTTGAGTTCTGCGAAAACGGTGCGAAAGCCGTTGCTAACGAGGCCATGAAAGCCAACGTCACACCTGAATTTTTTCAAAAGCATTCGATTCAATCCCTTGCAGAAATGAGCGACTATCAGTTGAACCAATTCGGTCGGTTGGCGAGCCCAGTGATGCTTGAGAAAGGAGCATCGCATTACAGACCCATCGCATGGGACGAAGCCTTTTCGATCGTTGCCACGGCCTTAAACTCCACGTCTTCTCCGGACCGGTCTGTGTTTTACACTTCAGGTCGAACCAGCAACGAGGCGGCGTTCCTCTACCAGGCCTTCGTACGAGCCTACGGGACCAACAACCTGCCCGATTGCTCCAACATGTGCCATGAATCAAGCGGCAGAAGTCTAGAGTCAACCATCGGTATTGGAAAAGGCACCATCAAACTTGACGATTTCAACCATGCCGACGTCATCATGGTCATCGGACAAAACCCGGGCACCAACCATCCCAGAATGTTGACAGCACTGCGCAATGCAAAAGACGCCGGGGCACGAATCATCCACATCAATCCTCTTCCTGAGGCAGGTCTTGCCCGATTCAAGCATCCGCAGGACTACATGAAAGGACGTCTGAAATCAACAAAACTTGCAGACATGCACTTGGCCGTCCGGATAGGCGGCGATGCTGCCTTGATGAAAGGGCTGATCAAAACTCAACTCAAGCATGGCGCCATCGACAAGACGTTCATTGATCAAAAAACAGAAGGCTACCAAAGCATGATTGCTAACGCAACAGCTACCTCGTGGTCCGACATTGTATCCGATTCAGGTTTGACGCGCGAGCAGATTGAGCACGCCGGAGCGTGGCTGGCAAACTCAACGGCAACCATCGCCTGCTGGGCCATGGGACTGACGCAGCATCGCAACGGCGTCGCCGTAATCCAAGAACTGGTGAATTTGCTGTTAATGAACGGGCACGTCGGCCGGAAAGGGGCTGGGTTTTGCCCGGTTCGTGGTCACTCAAATGTTCAGGGCGACCGAACGGTTGGAATTTGGGAGTCGCCCACACCTAAATTCTTGGATAAAATGGAGAGGGGATTGGGTTTTTCACTCCCAAAAGAACACGGATACGACGTCGTGAACACCATCCAGGCGATGCTGGAGGGTAGGGTTGACGTGTTTTTCTGCCTGGGCGGAAATTTCCTCTCCGCAACCCCAGATACCGATGCAACGGCAACGGGCCTTCGGAACGTAGGTTTGACCGTGCAGGTGTCAACAAAACTCAATCGCTCTCATCTCATCACGGGCCATCGGGCTCTGATCCTGCCGTGTTTGGGTCGCACGGAAATCGATGTTCAAAAGAGCGGAGAGCAATTCCTGACGGTCGAGAATTCCATGGGTCAGGTGCACCGATCGAGAGGGGGTCTGAAATCGGCCTCGCAAGCGTTGAGAAGTGAACCTTGGATTGTTGGTCGTCTCGCCGAAGCCACGCTTGGGAGCGACAAAATCAACTGGATGCACTTGGTTGAAGACTACGACCGAATTCGTACATTGATGTCGCAATCGCTTGACGGATTCGAACACTACAATCAACGTGTCCGCGAACCGCACGGCTTTGCACTCCCCAATCCACCGCGCGATTCTCAGTCGTTTAACACACCAACCGGGAAAGCGCAGTTCACGACTCATCCTCTTCCAGACGTGTCTGTTGCTGAGGATCAGTACGTGTTGATGACGCTTCGCAGCCACGACCAGTACAACACCACCATCTATGGATTGCACGACCGATATCGGGGCGTTCACGGGCACCGGCGCGTCCTGTTCATGAACGCCAACGACATGGTCCAGCGCGGATGGAAATCAAGGCAATCGGTCAACATCACGAGTCATTTTAACGGCGAGACAAGGCACGCTGAGAACTGGCTCTTGGTGCCTTACGAGATACCTTCTGGCAATTTAGCCGCATACTTTCCTGAAGCGAACACACTCGTCCCACTCCACTCCACCGCCGATGTGTCCAACACACCCACATCGAAATGGATTGTATGCACCCTCTCCACGGCCGAGACAACGGGGTTGGAGGAGGAATAATGAAATCACGAACGTATCTTGAATTGATTCGAGAAAACAAAGATTTCAGACAACTTTGGATTGCTGCGGTCATTTCCATGTTGGGTCAATGGTTCAACACCATTGCTCTGTTTCTCCTCATTTTGGAATTCACGGGCAGTGAATTCTTGCTGGGTCTTCTCTTCACCATCCGAATGGCAGGGTTTGCGCTGTTGCAGCCGTTCATAGGTCTGATGGCGGACCGGTTCAACCGAAAGATGCTGATGATCGCCTCCAACCTCGTCCAGTCCGTCTTGGCCCTGTGTTTCCTGCTGGTCAACGATTCAAGCGACATCGTATGGATGATCGGTTTGTCGGGCGTCATGATGATTCTTCACGGCGTTTACATGACCGCCGAGCGTGCAGCTCTCCCAAACGTGGTCTCAAAGGAAGACCTCGCAACGGCCAACGCCTTGGACGCTGCATCGTGGTCAACAGCGTTGTGCATTGGGGCCATGCTGGGTGGCGTTGTTGTCTCCATCGCTGGAGCAGACGCAGCGTTCATCATCGATTCAATCACGTTTCTGGTCGGCACGCTCTTCCTGGTCAACCTAACCCTCCCACAAACCATTGACGAGAGCATGAAAGGACCGTGGATTTCAACGGCGTTCAAGAACATCAAGTACGGTTGGAACCGTATTCGAAGTCAGCCTGCGTTGTTCAGAATCGTCTTTGCCAAAGCATCATGGAACATTGCCGGAGGTGGACTGGCAGGCGTTTACCTCGTTTTGATGGGTGCGGATGTCGATGGGTTTGGAGCAGCCTTCGGGTTCGGACTTTTCTTCTTCGCTCGAGGGGTGGGCACGGGTCTTGGACCCATCCTCGCTCGTGCCTATCTGAAAGATGAAGAGGCGTGGCCCGCCCTTATCGGCTACCTCATAGCACTTTCAGGACTGATTTACTTCTTGGTGGGATTGAGCGTGCCGTATGCGTTGTGGACAACCGTGGTCCTGGTGATATTTGCTCACAGCGCCAGCGGGGCCAACTGGGTGTTGTCCACGGTGATGATGCAACGGTGGGTGGAGGACGAGGTTCGCGGTCGTGTGTTCTCGGTGGACATGATGATTCTCTCCGTGGCTTTCTCGATTTCCACCACCGTGGCGGGGTACTTGATGGAGAACACCGACCTTGGTATACGAAACGGCATTCTCATGTTTTCAAGCGTCATGGTTCTTTCGGGTTTGATCTTCTCGGCTTGGCGACCGGAGAATCCCGAGGTCGTTCCTCATTCGGTCTGAAGACAACGCTCGTGCGTGCACACGGGCGGTGTGAAGTACGTCCTGTTGCCCGGTTCAAACGTGTCCAACTGCAACGTGGTCAAGGCACCCTCTTCGACAAAAACGGCGGAGGAGGTGCTTGCCGGCAAGTAATCCTCGCCCGTTGACCGAAGGGAAAGCCTGAGGATGTGTCCAGCCTCTATTTCTGCATCCATCGCAAAGAATTCCATCTTCGCGTTGATGGATTCAACCACGGGCACCCACGATTGGATTTCATCTCCTCCAGCGTGGTACCGGAGGTCCATGATGGCATGGCCTAAATGGATGCAGTTGCTCTGGTTGTCGCAGTCTTCGAGAAGGGCATAGAGTTGCCCACCGAGCGTAGCGGTGGTGACTTCCACATGGAAACGTGGCAAACCTGCGATGTAGAGATCGTCGGTGAGCGGTTCTGACACCCAAACCGGGCCGGACGAGGCGTCGGGGAAGACGGTTGTACCTCCGCCCGTGTTGGTCATGTCTGTGCCCATTTCAAACACCATTTCGGTGGTGTTGGATGCAGGGTAGCGATCTTCAATACGCCATGAGCCCTGATTGGACTGAATTTCAATCCATTGGCCGGGTTGTTCACCGATACCGCGGAGGTAGTAATCAAACCACTCGAGCATGTCTTGCATCCAATCAAATCGTATCATTTCGGGAAACGCTTCACCCCCACGTCCACCCAATTCCGAGCGGTCATCAAGTTGGACTGGACGGTCGGGGTAGTCGTGGTCCCACTGGCCAAACAAACCTCGCGCCTCGATGCCTGCATCGATTAGGCGATTGATGGTGGGCACGGCCATGTGCGGGTCCACGTTCCAATCGTGCATGCCCTGTATCAGATACACGCTTCCTTTGTAGTTCTCGAGCACGCGGTCGAGGAAATAACGCTCTTCCCAATACGTTCCCGCAACTTCCGAGCCAAACATGTACGCGCTCACGCCGGTTCCTGGACCAATGATGTAATCCGGGCACATGTTCTGATAGTCTTCTTCGTCCCCGTCTATTCCATACGATCCGTAGACGCCGTTGTGCATGATGGGTGCACGGGCTTCGGAGGATCCGTTCTTCCACATGAGTTCTTTGACGCCAATGAGGCCTGAGATGGGGACGATGGTCTTCAGATAGTCGTGTTCGGAACCGAACATCGCCGCCTGCCAGGGTGTGCTGCCGTCGTAGGATTTACCGATGAGAGCCACCGCGCCGTTGGACCAACTCTGTTCTCCGAGCCATCGCACAGCCGCATCGTTGCCCAACTGTTCGGCGTTGCCCATCAGGTCCATGCAGTGATTGCTTCGACCGGTCCCCGAAACGGAAATTTGTGCAAAGGCATAGCCGTGAGGGAGTATTTGGTCGATGAACATCTGACCGAGCCAGCTCCCTGGAACCTCAATGGACGGTGTATCAACGCTTGCTTCTTGGAAATACGGGCCGCTTTCGGCTATGACGGGCACCAGGGTTCCCTCAGGAACGTTTGGTCGCCAAACAGCCAGGCTGATCAGGCCGTTTGGGGCGGCTCCTCCCTCCTCGATGGGCAGGGTGTACTCAACAAAATGATGAGTGGAATTCCATTCATTGTCCGTCGGAAGGATGTCATAGGCTCCCACTTCGAGAGCTTTGCCAAACTCTCCATCGGTCTCGTAGGGCAGTTTGTATCGCTCCCACAC
>PBMS01000005.1 GCA_002722695.1 Methanobacteriota archaeon | reverse complement strand
CAACGTCAGCCTCGGCGACTCGTGGCCCATTCCGGTCACCATCATCCATGGATCACGTCCCGGACCGTGCATCACCATCATCGGGGGCATCCACGGCGATGAACTGACCGGCCCATCCGCTTGCACACATCTGCTGAGCAATGCTTTCACCGAGCCAGGTAAACCTCTGGACCCGAAAAGTCTGGCCGGTACGCTCCGAATCGTGCCCGTCGTGAATCTTCCCGGCTATCGCATGAAGTCAAGATATTTTCCGGACGGTCGAGACCTAAACCGACAGTTTCCCGGAGACCCCGGTGGCTCCACGACCCGGCGCGTTGCTCACCAGATTTGGAAGCATTTGGTGGAAGACACCGACGGCATCATCGACCTGCACAGCGCCGCCAAGGGACGAAAAAACATGCCGCAGGTACGGTGCGACCTCACACATACAAGTTCATACTTACTCGCTAAATCCTTTGGCATTGAGATCATCCTCGACTCCATTCCTGCCAAGGGCACGCTGCGAAGAACGGCCAACGCCGCCGACATCCCCGTGGTCACGTACGAAGGCGGTGGTGCCGACACCCTGGGGGACCAGAGCGTCAAAGTGGCCGTTCACGGCGTGATGAACGCCCTCCGTTCGATGCGAATGGTGCCCGGAAACCCCCAACGACCTAAATTTAGAATCATGGCCAGCGGCTCAACGTGGCTGCGAGCAGGTGAAGGCGGTCTGCTTGACATGTTTGTATCGGCAGGCAGCGTGATGCGGGAAGGTGAGGTCGTGGCCACGATTTCCGACCCTGCGACCCCCGGCATGACGGTCGACATCGTCGCCCCTGAGGACGGTCTCATCATCGGGGCTGCGACCAATCCCTTCACCGCCGCTGGCATGCCTGTCGGTCATTTTTTGCCCATCTCCAAGCATTTTGCTCTGCTTGAAGAGCAAATTGATGAACATGGACACTTCATGGTCAACGGCAGTCAAGAGCAGCGCGTGTGGAGGGAAGAACATGAGATCAACGAGATTTCCCTCGACGGCGAGTGGAGCGGTGGCGAAGTTGACTCCGAGTGGATCGGGTCAAAGCCAACCGGAAGCGAAGCCGACTTTGAGGAAGAAGCGGCCTGATCAGGATGCGCTGAACGCCGCCACAGCGGCATGGATTTCCTCGTCGAGCATGTTGCGCTTCTGACGTTTGGCCACTTCAAAGAGGTGAGCCACAAGGTCGTCCTGAGCCTTGATGCCGTGTTGTTCAAGCCACCAGATGATGTTCGACCGGCCGGACATGTGGCCGATACGGATCACCTGCTTGAGACCGAAATCACCGGCCGGCACACCTGAGTAGACGCGGTCTGCGAGCCAATCGTCGCCTTTCCGCATGGCTTTGATGACGGCCGAGGCGTGCACGCCGGTTCCGGTCTCAAAGGCATCCTCACCAAAGACAGGGTAGTTTCGAGGCAGCGGGACTTCGATGAATTCGTTGGCCTTCTGCGTGTAGGTGTCGAGCAGCGTAAGGTCGTTGTCGATGACACCCATGAGCTTGAGATTGACCAGGGTTTGGTCAAGAGGGGCGTTTCCTGCCCGCTCACCCACGCCCAGAGCGGTTCCGTGAATCACGTCCGCTCCGGCCTCAACCGCTGCAATGTTGTTCGCAACGCCCAGTCCACGGTCCTGATGGCCGTGCCAGTTGACCTCGATTTCACGTCGCTGATAACCTGCGTCTTTGATGACCTCTTCGTCAATGAAGGCAAGGAGCTTCTTGACGCCGTTTGGAGTGACGTGCCCGCAGGTGTCACAGACGCACAATCTGCGAACGCCGAGTTCCATGGCTCGCTGATAGATCATTTTCACATCCTCCGGGTTCGAGCGAGTCGTGTCCTCGGTGACAAACATGACGGGTACATCGTTTTCCACGGCGTACGAGACGGCTTTTTCCATGGTGTTGATGAGTTTCTCCATCGTCCACCCTTCGGTGTACTGGCGAATGGGGCTCGTTCCGAGGAACGCTGAGGCTTGAATTTCCATGTCGTGCTTCGCTTGCATCTCGACCAGGGGCTCGATGTCCCCCATGAGCGTGCGAACGGCGGCACCCGGTCGGATGGCGTAGTCGTGTTCTCGAATGTGCGTTAGCATGGCGTCAATGTGACTCCGGTGGTGGGGTCCGGCTCCGGGCAGACCGAGGTCCACTTTTTGCAACCCAAGTTGCTCCATGTAGCTCAGAAGTTCAATTTTCTGCTCGATGGTGGGGTTTCGTGCGCTGGGACTTTGCAATCCATCGCGCAACGTTTCGTCGTCAAACCAAACCCCGTGGGGATGGTTGGCAGCGTCCCGCTTGAAGTCGTACTCCACCGTGTTCCAATCGTAAATCAAAGAACGCTCGTCCATCAATCTCACCGCCGTGGTGAAAACCCCCGGCACGCCAGAGACCATGCCATCCCGTTTGAATGCGTCGCTTGACCGATTTGAGGTCGTTTGCACCCGTAAACAGGAATCTGGGCGGTTTCACTCCTCTTCGCCTGGCGCTGCTTCGTGGTCGTCGTCGTCGATGTCCAACAGCGAGGCAGACACCCGAGATGAAAAGATGATTTCATCGGTGAAGCCGCCTTTTTGCTTGTCTCGCAATTCCATCACGCGGGTTCCACGGGTTGATTTACCGCTGGTTTCCTTGGTCTGAGACACCCGAATCCGAATCATCATGCCCGATTTCGTCAGCAGGAAGAGGTGGTCGTCAATGTCTGGAATGGTGCGCACACTGATGATTGAATCGCTGTGCTCCTCATCAAGACGCATGGTACGTACCCCTTTCGCTCCGGGCTTGGTCCGTCGGTAGCCGTCGGTCACCATCTTTGGCGATCCGTCGTCCTCGAACTTCGGCGCACCCTCGGCGTCCGTGTCGTGAATTTTTTCAGCCGTACCCAGTCGACTTCGCTTCGCCATACCGTATCGGGAAATCGTCAAGATGTGCTCATCGGAACTCAACATGGCCACCATACCGGCAACAAACCCGCCGCCCGAGCCTTTTCGATCACCGACTTTGATGCCGTAAACACCGCCCGACACACGGCCCGAAGCACGAATGTCACCGCAATTGAATCGAGAGGCGTATCCTGTGGTTGAAATCATGACGATGTCATGCTCGTTGGTCGCTGAGCGCACGTTCACCAACGAATCACCGTCCTTCTTGAAACGGAGCGCATACTTCCCGTTGCGATTGATGCGCACGTATTCGGACAGTGCGGTTTTTTTGATGAGACCAAGGCGTGTGGCGAAAAGCAGGTAGTGATCTTCTGGCTCTTCGAGAAGTTCTCTTGAGATTGGGAGAATGCTGACAATGTTTTCGTCGTCTCTGAGGCTTTCGAGTAGGTTGCGAACGTGCGAGCCTCTCGACTGTCGGCTTCCAAGCGGCGTTTCCCATGCTTTCAGTCCGTAGACACGACCTTGGTCGGTGAAGATCAGGAGGCGGTCCTTGCTGAAACACGCCGTGATGAGCTGCGGGGTATCCTCGCTTTTGGTGGTGACACCCTTTAGGCCGCGCCCACCTCTGTTCTGCGTGCGGAAGGTTTCAACGGGCGTGTGGCGAATGTAGTTGTCCTCGCTCAGCGTGATGACGATGGCACGCTCCTCAATGAGGTCCTCACGGTTCATGGAAAGCGGCATGGGGTCGATGAACGAGCGGCGTTCATCACCGTGTCGGTCCACCACCTCAGCAAGTTCGTTCTTCAGAATGTTCAACCGACGGGGCCTTGAGGCGAGAATGTCCTCCAAATCCGCAATAACAAGTTTGAGTTCTTCGTGTTCGTCTTGAACCTTGTTGACGTCCAAACGGCTCAGTTGGTACAAGCGTCGCTCAGCGATGGCCTTGGCTTGAGCTTCGCTGAAATCAAACGGATCGATACCCGCCATCGTCTCATCCCCTCGCAGAACGCCCTCGAATTGCTCTCGGCTGTCGCTCGCTTTGCCAACCGCCACCACATCGTCGATTCGGTCTTGCGCCTTGACCAGGCCCTCAAGGATGTGAGCGCGAGCGTTGGCCTTGTCCAAATCAAATCCAGCGCGCCGTTCAACAACGGATTCTCGGTGCGAAACGTAGGTGTGAATCATCGTGGACAGGTCCAACAGAACGGGTCGTCCATCAAGGATACCCATCATGTTGGCGGAGTAAGACTCCTGCAGTCGACTGGATTTGAACAACTGGTTGAGCACAGCGTGAGGGTCTGCGTTGTTTTTCACCTCGATGACCACCCTGATGCCTTCTTTTGAGGACTCATCGCGAATGTCACGGATGCCCACCACCACCTCTTTGTTCACCAGTTCAGCGATTTGAACCAGCATGTCGGCCTTCTTGACTTGATAGGGAATCTCGTGAACCACGATGCGTTTTCCCTTTTCGTCATCGAAAACCTCGCACTTGGAGCGGACGTGGAAGCGACCCTTCCCTGTAGCGTACATGTCGACGATGCCGTCGATGCCGTGGATGGAGGCTCCGGTGGGGAAGTCAGGGCCTTTTACATGTTGCATGTATGCTTCTATAGAGATATTTGGCTTTCCTTCAGCGCCGGTTTCAAGCAGCGTATCCACGTGGAGATTGACCGCTCCAGCCACTTCGGTGAGGTTGTGGGGTGGTATACGCGTGGCCATGCCAACGGCGATACCGTCGCTGCCGTTGAGAAGTAAATTCGGCAAACGAGCCGGCAGAACAGCGGGTTCGTTTTCTGAATCGTCAAAGTTGGGCTGGAAGTCAACCGTGTTCTTGTTGATGTCGTCAAGCATGTGTTTTGCAATGCGATCGAGTCGACTTTCCGTGTACCGCATGGCGGCCGGTGGATCGCCGTCGATCGAACCAAAATTCCCCTGACCGTCAACCAACGGATAGCGGAGTGAAAACTCCTGCGCCATTCGGACCATGGTGTCGTAGATGGATTGATCGCCGTGTGGGTGATATTTCCCCATCACCTCACCGACCGAACGAGCGGATTTGCTGAATTTTTTGTCCGACGTATGACCGCCCTCAAACATTCCGTAAAGCACCCGACGATGCACGGGTTTGAGCCCGTCACGTGCATCCGGCAGCGCGCGCCCAATGATCACGGACATGGCGTAGTTGATGTAGGAATTTTTCATCTCGGTGTTGAGGGAGTGATTCAGAACGGTTTCTCCTGAACCTGCACTGCCGTCGTCCACTTCGTTGCTCCCGTCTTCAGATGTCAAGGTTGGTCACCTCCTTTGCATGGCGCTCGATGAACGCACGACGTTCTGGGACGTCTTCGCCCATGAGTGTCTCAAACATTCGATCGGTTTCTTCTGCTTCTTTCACCGTGACCTTGAGCATGGTTCGAGTTTCTGGGTTCATCGTGGTGTCCCACAATTGTTCTGGATTCATTTCACCCAGACCTTTGTAGCGCTGCACGCCGATTTTTGCCGCTGGGTTGTCCCCGCGCAGATCTTCAATGATGTCGTCGCGCTCCTCGTCGCTGAAGGCGTAGCGGTTGATTTTCCCCTTGCTCAACTGGTACAGGGGCGGTTGGGCGATGAAGACGTGCCCACCTTCGATCGCTGGGCGCATAAAACGCCAAAGGAAGGTCAGCATGAGGGTGCGGATGTGGGCACCGTCAACATCTGCGTCGGTCATGATGATGAGTTTGCTGTAGCGGAGTTTCGAGGTATCAAACGCCCCTTCGTCGCCTTCGTTGTTCCCGACACCCGCACCAAAGGCCCGGATCATCGTTTGAATTTCTTGGTTCTGGAACACCTTGGCAACGTTGTGCATTTGTCGCTCGACGTTCAAAATTTTCCCGCGCAGGGGCAAAATGGCTTGTGTGCGTCGGTCTCGTCCTGTTTTGGCCGATCCGCCTGCAGAATCGCCCTCAACAAGGTAAATCTCGCATTCCTCAGGCTTTCTTGACTGGCAATCCGCAAGCTTCCCGGGGAGGCCACCGCCTTCGAGAACGCCTTTTCGACGAGTTAAATCCCGTGCTTTTCGGGCGGCTTCACGGGCTTTTGAGGCCAACACCGCTTTGTCGACAATGAGTTTTCCTACCGACGGGTTTTCTTCGAAAAACTCGTTGAGTTTCTCATACACAACCGTTTGGACGATGCCCGAGACCTCGCTGCTCACGAGCTTGTCCTTGGTTTGGGAAGAAAACGAAGGGTCCGGGTGCTTCACGCTGACAATGGCGGCGAGGCCTTCGCGGACATCGTCGCCGGACAACCCGTCGTTCTTGAGCATTTTTTTCTTCTTGGCATAGCCGTTGATGCTGCTGGTCAACGCAGTGCGTAGACCCGACATGTGAGTCCCTCCGTCTTTGTTTCGAATGATGTTGGTGTAGCACATGATGCTCTCACTGAAGGCGTCGGACCATTGAAGGGCCAGCTCGACGGTTACAGGCCCTTTCTCAATCTCTTTTTCTCCGGAGATGATGATGGGGTCCGGGTGGAGTGTTTCCCTCCGGGCGTTGATTTGTTTCACAAATTCAGAAATTCCACCGGCGTAATGGTGCTCAACGGTGTGTCGTTCATCGGCGCGTTCATCGGCGATGACGATGCGCAATCCTGCGTTGAGAAACGAGGTCTCCTTGAGGCGACTGTCGATTTGGTCGAAATCGAATTCAACGATGTTTGTGAAAATGGAACGGTCCGGTTTGAACGTGATGACGGTCCCTGTGTCGTCGCACTGACCGATGGCTTCGAGTTCGGAAACTCGCACACCGGCTTCAAAACGCTGCTTGTAAACCGTCCCATCTCGGTGGATTTCCACGTCCATCCATTCAGAAACAGCGTTCACTGCAGACACGCCGACGCCGTGGAGGCCTCCGCTCACCTTGTAGGAGCTGTTGTCGAATTTTCCGCCTGCGTGGAGTTTGGTCATGATGACCTCGGCCGCCGAAATACCGAATTCTTCGTGCTGATCAACAGGGATGCCTCGGCCGTAATCCCGAACGGACAACGAATGGTCGGGGTGCAACACCACCTCGACGGTGTCGTTGAATCCAGCGAGGTGCTCGTCAACAGAGTTGTCCACAACCTCCCAGATGCAGTGGTGCAGGGCTGACCCGTCGTGAGGGTCGCCAAGGTACATTCCTGGTCGTTTTCGAACGGCTTCAAGCCCTTCGAGGACCTGAATGCTTCCAGCATCGTAATTTTCGCTCATTGATACACCTCAGAAACGGTTTCAGAATGGGACACTGCGGGCCAAATTGGAGGTTTTTGTATCCCCATTCTCTCCTTCAAAAGACACTGCCCGTCACGGGGTATAAAGATACCTCTACAAACACAGGAAAAACGAGGTATTGCGAGGCATTTACACGCGCCGAAAGATGCGTTGGTGGACCTCATCCAAACCAAAGGAAAAACCACGGTGATTCTTGGCCAAAACGAGGAGAAAAAACGGGTCGTTGAGGAGGCGTGAGCGTTAAGAAGAGGGCGCAGATGGCCCTGCATGGCTGACCCAAAAGTGTGCGTCTCTCTGGAGGGCACGACCGTGAAGGAAATGGCTGATGAAGCCGCACGAGCAAACCTTGCAGGCGCCGATTACGTCGAGGTCAGATTCGATCGACTCTACATCAAACGGCCCGAGGCCGAGGCTGTTGAGGACGAAAACGGTGAAATCAAGCACGTCATGCCTCCTGAAAGCGAATGGCCCGCCAGAGACATGGACAGCATCGACGTCGACGTTTCCATTCAAAATCTCAAGGAGAGCATCCCGCTTCCTGTTGTGTTCACGGTGCGCCCCCACGATGAGGGTGGGTACTACCCCGGGGACGATGCACAGCGCTGTGAGGTGCTCACCAAGGCCATCGAATCGGGCGTCAACACCGTCGACCTCGAACTCTCCATCGACGCCGACAAACGCAGTTCTCTCGTTCAACAGGCCAACGATGCCAACGTCCGAGTGATTTCCTCCATCCACAACACGAGCACGACACCAAGTGCCGAAGAATTGGTTGCCATGGTCAACGAGAACGCTAAGGACGGTGAACTCTTCAAATTCTGTGGAACCGTGAACGACCACCAAGATGCACTCCAAATCGTCGAGGCCAGCTTTGAATTGCGTAATTCCTCCCTTGCCTTCTCGATGATGGCGTTGGGCAACGGTGGCGACTGGGCTCGCTTGCACGCCCCCGTTTTGGGCCAGTCCATGGTTTACGCAACGCTCCGTTCGGAGTTCAAACTCTCCAACAAGGGTCTCGTAAACATCCGAGATCTCAAGAACGCTTGGGCTCTGATGGAGTATTGACTGCCGCTTGCTCGGAATCCGTTTTACTGGTCTGTTCGAGATAAGGCACGGCCTTGCTCGACGATGCGACGTGCTGGTCCAGACCTGCGTTCATGTATCGCTTGTTGAGCATCACCGGCGCCAAAACGACGGCGGCAAGGGCTGCAAAGAGCGCAAGTGGAACGGTCCACGGGGGCAAAAGAGCCGTGCGTTCGGTGGGGACGACGGTGATGTCGGCAACCATCACGCCGTCGATGGCTGGAGCGTCGTCGTCGTTGGTGTTGTCCCATGCATCGATGATCAGGTAGAAATCTTGCCATTGCGACCCTCCGAACAAGGAATCGTACACCTCTGGACCGTCCATAGCGATGGAAAAGGTGACTTCGGAGCGACGTTCGTATTGGTGGACATCCCGATAGGTTTCCCAGCCCAATGGATTGAAGCTCCGCCATTCGGGAGGTACATCGCTCAGAATGTTGTCGTCGTCTTCGCCGAAGCTGTCCCAAAACCACCAGCCGCCGTGCATCATTCTGTAGACCTCTTGGTAGGAATCGTATTGAGAAGAGGTCATCAAGTAGACATCACCGTCGACCGATTGAAGTTCACCGTCGACCGATTCGTAAAGGGAAACACAAAACGTGGTTCGGTGCAGGTGCGAGAGATTGAATCGAAGGACACCAACGCTGTCGTTACCGACCTGAACGGTCGTAAATTGGCCGGTGGTGAGCGGCTCAAGGACCGGGAGAGGCCACGTCGGGTTGTACGTGTACCGCTCTTCAGGGTGAAGCGCCGGGTCCCAGTCGCTCTCCGACGGTTCAGCGATTTCCTCCGAGGCAGGCTTGTCATCCTCGTAAGAGGCGTCTTCGTACATGTAGTCGCCGTCCCAAGAAGAGAACGGCACCAAGGCCGTTCTCTGGGCGGTCTCGTTCCACACGGGCGCACTCCCTCCTTCACAGGCCGAGGCCGCTTGAGCAGCAGGCATCACGCTTGCGCTGGGCGAAAACAACGCGGTCAAAACGACGAGAACAACAAGAAGGCTGTTCATTCGCATGGCTCCACCACTCAACGATAGGGTCACTCGGTTTTAGGACATTGCCTCAACGGCGTCGCAACGGACGCACGTATCCGCTCTCGTCGCTTCGACGCTCGTCCTTTGAGAGAATCTTCGGGGCCGGCGGAGGCAGATGGTGGTCCATTCCGAGCAAACCGCCCTGAGCCTCGACGTGTTCAATGTCGGTGTAGGTTTCTGCCGCCTCTTTGGCCTCTTCCTCAAGAGCGGACGGTTCACGCATCACGAGCCAGCCGAGGATCAACGCTACAACGATGAGTGCGATGAACGTTGCAAGCTCGGAGCCGGCATCGGCGAGCCAAGACTTCCATTCATCGGCGCTGAAGTCCGACAGCGAAGGTGGGCCGTCTGGCTCGGGGACAATTTCGATGTCCTGAGTCAGCGTGTCGCATTGACCCATACCATCGCAGACCTCGATCAGTACGGTGTAGAATCCCGTGGCCTCCCAGGTGTTGATGGTGCGGACGGAAGAGCCCGCAATGGGCGTTAACCAGTCGTCGGCAGGATCGCCGTTTTCATCCAGATCGGTTTCGATGTCAAAGTCCCAGCGAACGGTGAACTCGGTTGAAATGCGTTCATCGCGCTCGCTGATGGAGCCGTCCTCGACGTCTGTATCCCGGTAAATTTCCATCTCTGAACCTGCCTCAGCGTCAAAAACATCGGCGTCGAAGGATATGGACGAACCAACAAACATGTTCTCAGGTACGTAGATTTCGATGGCTTCGGGCGGGTGATCGACGATCACGGTGAACGTTTCCCGAGTGACGTCGCCCGTTCCAAACGCGTCTCGGACCGTCAACGAGACCGTGTAGGTGCCCGGCAGAGTGTAGGCATGCCAAGGGGAGGCATCGTGGACCAGCGGCGTTGCATCACCAAAGTCCCAAGTGTACTGAACCAGACCGTTCCAATCGGGAGATTCGACCTCAAACGGAACGTATTTCCCCTCAAATTGGCGGTCACCGTCTCGAGTGCCTGCGGAGTCGAAGTAGAGCATGCGCTCAGGGGCCGTGACAACCGCCCCGTCCTCGTTGAAGGTGTGGGACCAATCATCGGGCACAGAGCCCTCTGGGAAGGGGGTGGACGTGGTGATCACCTCGTCGCCGATGTAGCCGTCAAGAATTCGAACTTGGATGAGCGGAAGCGGGTTTGCGATACGAACCGTGATGGTTCGAGCGAAGCTCTCCTGGCCAAGTTCGTCGGTGACCACCAACGAAACGGTGTGAACACCGGGCGTCGTGAAGGTGTGCGTCACCTGAGGCCGATCGCCGTAGGTGCCGTCCGAAAAGGTCCAGTTCCAGACTTCAATGTCTGTGGAATCGCCGACCGAACCGTCCGGGTCCATGCTGTCAAGACCGTCAAACACGTAGGCCGTGTCAACCTGGCCGTCCTCTTCTCGGAAATCAATTTCTCTTGATCCGAGTGCTGAGAGGGTGCGGACATCAAAGGTTGCAACCGGCATTTGGTTGAGAACCACGACGTTCAACACCGCCGTGGCCTGGCTTCCGTCGTCGTCAACCACCGTCAGAGAGATGGTTTTGTTGCCGGAGACATCCCACGACACGATTGGATTGACCGCGCTGCTTGACACGGTCGAGAAGTCGTCGTTTCGGGTTGGGGTTCCGGTCCCAACTCGGACGCCGTCGGGGAAGGACCAATCGTAGGTGAGAATCTCGCCGTCGTCGTCAACGAAGACATCGGGGAGGACGAGACTTGTGTAGGTCATTGTGGTGAGCGTTTCTGTGTAGATCTGCACGGGTATGCGATTGTTGATGTTCACTTGGATGACCTTGACCCCTACGTTGATACCGTCTGACACAGAAAGGGTCAGGTTGAATTGTTCGCTTTCGCCGTCAATGTCGTCCCACTCGTGTTGCTGAGCGTACACGCCCGTTCCACCCGATTGGGTACCGTCTCCCCAATTCCATTGGAAATCAAGGTGTTCAATCGGCACGTTGTCGACGCTGCGTCCGGCGGAGAACAGAATTCGCTGGCCGGTCAGCAGCGTCAGGTTGTTCTCGATGACCACGTTGTTGACCGTGATCACCGGGACAGGTTCGGTTTCGTCGCTGACGTTGATGGGGTGAACTTGAGTTTCCGACCAGGTGCCTCCGCGGTCTTGCACCCGCAGGGTGGCGTTGTAGGTACCAACTGCGGTGTAGGAACGAAGCGGGGATTTTAGGTTGGACGAGCCGTTATCGCCGAACACCCATGCGTACGCCGTGGGAGGGTCGAGATAAGGCAGGCTGTTGTTGGTCAAGGAGAGCCCCCAAGCATCAAAGCCTGCGCCTTGGAACTGAATGTTCTCCCAAGTCTGAACGTCGGTGAGCGAAACGCTTCCGTTGGCGACGGGTTTCATGTTGCTGAGCTGTTGAGGCGAGGTCTGCAGCGTGTCAACAACGTCGCCCAGCATGTCCGTCATGATCATCTCAAATGCGTATTGATCGCCCAACGGGGCCGTGAAGAACACCTGGTTGTCAACCGAGACGCCTCCGCCTGCAGCCACACGATCGGTGATGGAGTCAACGACTTGGCCGCTGCTGTCGCGGACGCGAACCTCAACGTCCAAGTCTTCAAAGAAAGCATTGGACAACACACCGTAGTTGATTTGCACCGTGTCGTCTGAACCGTCGCCGTCCCGGTCGGAGAGGACGGTGTTGTTGAGCGAAAGGGTAGCGGGAGAGGTGATGCGAGCGGCCTCAATGTCGACCGTGCCCTCCGGATAGGAGGGGCCGCAAGACGTGTAGTCGCAGTCCGCTACGGTTGAAGCGTACCACGTGATGACCCAGACTTCGTCGGTGAGGTTGCCAAATCCTGGCACGAGACCCGTGGCGACGTTGTTGACGAAATTGAGGTCGGTGGAGGTCCACAGGCCGTCTGAAACCGCCTTCGTCACGACCACCCCGTCAAACTGGCTTTTGTCAGCGGTGAGCCGAAGCGTCAAGGGAGCGGGCGATGCACCGCCGGGCGTGAATTTGAACGAACGAATCCCCCACCCTTCAAGCGTGTTGCCGGTGGAGGACCAAGGGGTCGACCAATCGCTGTTGATGTCTGTGGGTTGAGCACGACAGAAGGCCCCTCCCGTGCAGACCTGGTTGAGGTCGAGGTTGGGATAGCCGTAGATGCCCTGATCGGAGTCCAACGTTGCAGCGATGCTGAAATTGGCAAAGATTTCACCCATGGTTCGACCGAGCAGACCAACCGTTCCGGCCTGAGGAGAGAGCGCGAGGTTCTCGACGCCTCGACCACCGGTCGCCGAATCTTGAACGAGTTGTCGAACGGCTGGGCCGCCACCGAGATGCTCGGCGAGGTACATTGTGAACATGTAGCCTGCACCGTAGTCTGCAATGCGCTGGTTCCACCAGCGAACCGATTGTTCTGGCGCACCCGTCCAAGCATTCACGTGACCCGTCAAGGTTGAGTCGGCCCCGAAACAGAGGTAAATCGCCACGTCAGCGTTGCCCTCGTCGATCCAGAGATTTTCGTAAGGGTCCAACGCATTGTGAAGCAGATGCTCGAGTTCGTGAGCGAGAATGGACTTGCCCCAAGAAAGGGTGATGTCTGCGAAATCAACGAAAACCGATTCTCGTGAGGATGCGAAGGAAGGTGCAAAATACCCGCCGGTGTTGTAGGCGCCGTCGATGTCGTAAACGATGATTTGGACCTGGCAGTTGTTGTCCACATCGGGTGGAGCAAGACCTCGGCCGTCTTGGTAGTCCTTCCCGTAATACGTTGTCATGGTTGGGTAGATGGTGGAGTCCCATGTGCTGGCGAGGTTGTTGAGCACGGTTGAGGAAAGCGTGCGTCCGCTCTGAACGACGAACGCGACCGTGTTGGTGGTCTTGGCGACGTAGGCGGAGATGGACCCGCCGGAGATGGGAACCGTCAACGTGTCGCCCACCGTGTGCGGTGTGCAAGCTCGCGCCCCCGACCGTGCTAAGGAGGGTTGGATGACCATGTCCTCCACGCCAGGTCGGCCCTCGTCGATCCACGCTTGACGCATGAACTGGGTGGCTGAAACCACGGCTTCTTCTTCATGTATAAACAAATACTCACTTCCGTGACTGGGGTCGAATTCGTCCAAATCACCGATGATGACTCCACCGGCGTCGTAGGCCTCTTGAGAAGACGATCCTTCCGAGCTTTCAGCCCCGACGGAGAGAAGGAACGGAGCCGTGCTCGCAAACAGCATGATGAGGACGAAAGCGTAGGCTGGGCTGGAGCGTCGTTCCGACATGTTGGTCACCAAGGGGAATCGTAGAACCGATTCCTATGTTTTTCGAAACGAAAGGAGGTATTTAAGAGTCCGTGGTCAAGGCGTCATCATGCATCGTGCTCAAACGGCGCATGCGGCGCACTTACCTGTCTTGTGGGCAACGGTGTTCACGCTGCTGTTGTTGGGTTGTCTCCCCGCACCAGCAGGCTCACAGCAACCGACCTACGGAGCAACCGATGCGTGCCAAGTGGTGGACCGATTGAAGTTTGACGGCGACAGAGCGAACGCTTCGGTGGCCTGGCAAGTTGACCTCGGCCCGAGGCTCCCGGGCTCAAACGAATCCGCTGCCTTGCGTGAAAACATCACCGGCGACCTTGGGGCGCTGGGCTACACGATCACTGAACGAACCCACCAGCGCTACGGCATGACCTTGACCAACCTGTTCGCGACGTGGACGCCCGTCAACACGACAACATCGGGCCAACTCGTTCTCTCTGCGCATTACGATTCAAGAAACGTTGCCGACCAAGACGAGAATGAGTCCAATCGGTCCCTCCCTGTCCCCGGAGCCAACGACGCTGCAAGCGGTGTGGCCGTTCTCCTCGAGTTGGCCCGCCACATTCCCAGCATGACGTTGAACCACGAGGTGGTTCTGTTCTTCAACGATGCAGAGGACCAAGATCACCGGTACACCCTTGGTGCGGAGGCTTGGGCCGAAAACCTCACTTCGGACGAGGTGAACGAAACGCACGCCTTTGTTCTGCTCGACATGATCGGTGATGCCGACCTTCAACTGCACAACGTTTTGCCCGGCAACGAGACGTTGAAATCCCGTGTGGTCGAATTGGGGACGTCGCTTGGGTTGGTGAACGGAACAACGGATTGCTCAGGCTCTCCGGGACAAGACGTGGTTCAATACGACACGCTGGTCGGAGTTTTGGACGACCATGTTCACGCTCACGAACTCGGCATCCCTGCCATCGATCTCATGGACACGAGCTATGGAACGCCCAAACCCTACACCTTCGGAAGCCACTGGCACACCATGGAAGACACCCCTGACAAAGTCAGCGCAGAGTCGCTGGGCTCGGTCGGTCGTTTGGTTGAACTCGGTTTGCTGACCGGGGCCTTCGTCGACGTCAGAGCACCAGCCGAAGAACCACAGGAACCAACCGGTGAGGAAAACGACGAAGCGAACGAATCAAGCGCTTACGCCGACGTTTCTGAACCAACGCCGCTCACCGTTCTCGTAGCCGCACTGGTGATTGTTGGCCTCGCACTCGCAGCGTACAGAGGGTCAAGATCCTCCGATGAACCCTGAAACGATGCGCGGTGCTGAAACACAGATGTATTATCCGCGCACATCATCGCCCAACACGGGGGAGACCATGGACGAGGACCGTGAAGAGCGTATGGAGGCCCTCAGGGCTCGCGTTCGTCGCAAAAAAGAGGCGGCCTTGAACGACGGTGTCATCGAGGAGGAGTTGGTCGTTACGGCCGCAGACATCGAGTCCCCCCACGATGAATTCTCGGAAGCGTCTCAAGATTGGTTTGAGATGGCGGATTTGGACGCCGATCGCTGGAGAAACCTAGCGGCTGCACTGATTTTTGTCGGAAGCGTGTTGGGGATGCTCAGCGCCGTGTTGATCCTTCAGGGAAACCCGACCGAGCTGCTCAATTCCTCCCTGTTCGCAGAAAGCGAGGCCGTGGATATTTCGGGGACCGCCCTTGAAGACGTTGAGGGTCACGGTGTTGAGAACGTGACCGTGGAACTGCTGGACGCACGTTCCAAAGCCGTGCTCCAGAGCACCTCCACCGACGCCTTCGGCTACTATTCGATTCAAAACGTGGCGCAGGAGACACACATCATCAAGTTCTCAAAGGAAGGCTACCTCACCGTCGAGCGCACCTTTTTGCCTGACAACGTTGGCCTTGATCCGGTCACAATGAAACCCGGAAACGGAACAGCTGACCCGCAAAACGATGAACAAGCGCTCTCTGGATGGACCCTTGACGATGCGGTGAGCCTTTCCACTGCGGTTGGATTGCTCACGCTTGGCACGGCACTTTTAGGCGTTCAATCCGCCGTTGAAATTCGACGTGGAAAGCGATATCGTAGGAGTCAGTACCTTGCCGCAGGCGCTCTCTTCAGCCGGGGCTTGATCATTGTGGGACCAACCCTCATTTTGTTCGGCATGATCGTCAACCTCTTCGCCAAAGAAGATTTTGAAGACGAGCGCGAGGATTGAGCATGTACTTGATTTCCGTCGAGGGAGGAGACGGCTCCGGCAAAGGAGAAGCCGCTCGTATTCTTGGTGAACTGCTCAGCGAATTCCCGTTTCCGGATGTGGTCATGACCCACGAGCCTCGTCGCCACAGCGAACTGGGGAAGTTGGCTCTTCAATCCGTGAAACTCGGCAACAAAACCCCCTTGGAAGAGGCGGGGTTGTTCGCTGCCGACCGTTTGGACCATTCGCACACGTTCATCCGACCGCACCTGGCGAGCGGCTCGGTGGTGATTTCAGATCGAAACATCCATTCCTCGCTCATTTACCAAGGCGTGGTGGGTGAACTCGGGCTCGAAAACGTTGCGAACATGAACGCTGCAGCCATGGTTCCCGACCTTGTGTTTTGGATTGATTGCGATCCGAGCAAAGCCATGAAGCGAATCAAATCGGGCACGTTGCGGATGACCAGCCAAAAGCAAGAATACTTCGAAACCCAAGAGATTCAGACCGCCATTCGTGAAGGCTTTCACAATCTGTTTGGGAACACCGGGCACGTCCCCGCTCCGTTCAATCAGTGTTGCGTGGTTGGCCCCATCATGAACGAGGGCGGCCTTGATGAACTCAAAACAAAACTGCGCAGGGAACTCCGTCGTTTCTTCAACAAAAAACCACTTCCACTGAACGTCGATCGCGATCACGTGGACCGAACCCTGCTCAACAAGCTTGTTCACGACGTCAAAAAACAGCGACGACTGCCTGGGGCTCCTCAAGAACGAACCGCCATCCACATCGGATGGTTGGGCGGCAAGTCACCGGCGCAATGGATGGCTGAAGCTGAGGAAAACTGGTCGACCGAATCTGCGAAGGAAAACGATGTGCCCGCCTCCCCAATGGCCCATTCCTGCTGGTCCATTCTCGGAACGCTTTCGTTGATGGTGGGCTCGAGCGAAGTCCCGCGCCTCCACGCCGCTCTTGGTCCTGTTCGCATGGTTACGCAACGCCATACGCAGCGACTCATCAAGTGGCTCCTCTCGGAGCACTGGGTCCATAAACAGCAGAACCACACGCCGTTCAGTGATGCTCAACTCTTCAAGTTGCGAGATGAACGCTTGGGATTTGCGAGGCTTACCTTGGCGATGTGGCCCTTGCGAGTCCAACTCGCTTCGTGGCGTCGTGCGCACCCGGAAGCACCGTGGTCGGGCGCCCTCGAGCACCTGTTTGCTGTTGAGGAAGGAAAGGTTCTCTCCGCGAATCTCAAGAAAGCGGTGCACGACATCCATCAACGGCTGAGCATTCTGACCAGCGGCCATGAAGGATGTCCGTTGCCGGCCTCAGCCGCAGAATTGGCGGTGTGGTGGTCCATGGACCCGCCTGCTCACTCGGATTCCTGATCCTGCTTGCTCATCAGTGTAAATCGGGCGTTGCCCGGCAGCAACACCTGGCCAGCCCCCCGAAACGCCTCCGCTCGTGCAGCGAACATGGAACACATCAGGATACCGAGGCCGAATCCAAAGGGAATGCCGGTCAAGATACGCTTGAGGTTGGTCGATTCGTACGACGTGAGGAGTTGCAGGAAGCCGTCGGCGATGAGGGGTAAACACAGAAGCACGCCGCATGCCAGCCAGACCATCGTTCGGCGATTGCTGGTGTAGACGCCGTGAAGCATGGAATCGGGCAAGAGGGAAAGACACGTGTCGCGAACAGTCCATCGATTCCATCCCCTTCTGCTGAACACGACACCGCCGATGAACAAGCCGGCAAAAATGCCCACGTCTCGGGTGCAAACTGGAAGTTGGTTGTTGTTTACTTCCCATGAACGTTCAGCTTTTTGATGGCAATTGACGTCACCAAATCCGTAGATGATGGCGGCGTAGAAGTTCACCTCAGACCAAGCGAACGCAGGGCAACACACCCCGCTTTCGTCGCCCTCAACAGCGTTCTGGTTTCCATACGAACCAAAGCCGTCCTCGCTGTAATAATCAATGGCGTTCGCTCGGCCCTCAAGGGGCCCCACCGTCCCCGATTCGACGGTGGCCGGGGCGAGGAAAAACGAGACCAAGAGGAAGCCAGAAACGCCCAGCACCCATCCGCCGATTTTGGCCTCGCGGAGTCGGTCGGACAGGCCGTTCCGCTCCATGAAAGACTAGGCGGCGCCGAATCATTTGATTGTTTTCCAATCAAACCAAGGCTTCAATTCCCTCGCCACGAAAGCACCGACATGTCCGAGGAGGAACGCCCTCGAATCGGTTTGAGGACCGGCCTCCAGGCCGGGGCCTTCATCGGGCTGTTTCTCGGCTTTTCACTCGCCGTGGTCTCGGCGCTCACTCAACCCGACAATTTGGGTCGGTTGGTGCGCCTGATGTGCTTCACACCGTTTGGTTGCGCTGTTTTGCTCGGCCCATTTTTGTCGTTCAGACGAGCCCCCAACGTGTCAAATCTGGACCCCATTGAGGAATTGAGGTCGCTGCTTGAACCGTTCAACGAGGGCCAGGGAAAATGGCGGGTGTTGAGTCATGTTCGGAGCGACGGAAGAACCGTGCGAATCGACCTGCACAATTCGATGCAGCCGTTGACCATCGTGGCGGCCACCCTCCCGATGGCGGAGGAGCACCCTATCCGCTACATTGTGGGCAGGGGTGAAGCGAGAAGCCGAGACCCTGAGTTGCGCGGAACGGTGCTGGCCTACATCGAAGAGCGCATCATGCTCAATCGACGAAAGCGAACATCGTCCTCCGTCGAGGTGCTTCCTCCCTCCGTCATCGAGCACATGGAAGCAACCCATCGCATGCACCGTCGCCTGTTTTATCTCCTCCCCATCATCTTGTTCTTCGCTTGGCTGGAAATGCGATGAGCCGACGCAACAGGCTATGAGGGAGGGGCGATACCCTCCTCCATGGCCAACGACATCTCTCGAGCCATGACTCGATTAAAACATCGAGACATCCGCACTCGACGTCGGGCGGTCCGAACCCTGTTTGAACACGATGACCCTTCGGTCTTGGACGCCTTCAAAGCGCTTCTCGACGACGAGGACGGTTGGTTCGTATCCAAAGCCCTTGATGCCTACCGCATGTGGGGCGTTGTGGCTGGCCCGGACGCCGTCTCAACCCTGCTTCAACATCGCAATCTTGACGTCCGCCGAGCTGGGGCAAACCTGCTTGGTCCTCTTGGCGACGCCGGGTTGGAACTCAGCCTGCGTGCCTTGAGCGATGGTGACGGTGTCGTCCAACGAAAAGCAGCAAAAGCCCTGCTTCGATTCGAAGAACTGAACGTCGCCGAACGCCTCATGGACCACGCCAACATGGCTGTTCGAAGCACGGGCGTCCACCACCCCGCACTTTCAGAGAAACGGCTTCGAGCGGCGTTGGAGGACGATCATGAGCAGGTGCGTGAAGCGGCGTTGGAGGTCGTGCTCAACCAAGGCATGGATTTGGACATGAACGCGTTCGTGCCGTTCCTTGAAGCCAACCAACAAACCGTGAACATTCTGATTTGGGTGGCCGAACATCAGCCGGAGGGATTGGGGGAGTTGACCGCTCGATTGGAGTCCCATCACATGAAGGCGGTCAGCGACCATCTCCGCAATCACGTCCTAGAAAGCGACGATGCCTTGATTCAACACCTGCTCAGCGTTGGTGTGTTGGAGCCCGTTGCTCGGTGGGTGATTCGCCAAGACGCAGCCGAAGATGAATTGCGTTGGCAGCTCATCAACGACGACCGTCTCCACGTTATTGAACGCAGCAAGTTGCTTGAACGCCTCGTTGGACGAGCGAACGAAAGCGATGTCGTCGAGCGTGCAGAACACCTGATGGCGACCACGGAAGAAGAACTTCTCAAGGTGGCGTGCGAGAACCTATCAACCGCCGCATCCGAACTGAGATCATGAGCCCCGAGCCGTCAGGAATCTGCTTCCGCGCCGACGCAACCAACGGCGCCCACCATCACCTGCACGCCGGCGTCAGCATCGACGGACCGTTCACGTCGTCCCAACTTCTGTTCCGATTCCCAAGATGGGTCCCCGGTTCTTACTTCCTCAGGGAGCCCATTCAACACATGTTTGATTTTACAGCCACCGATCAAAACGGGACGGAGTTGACATGGAAACGCGTTGGAGTCGACGGCCTGGTGGTGCGCCTGAAAAAGGATTCCACCGCCGTGGACATCGATTACACCCTGCTGGCCAAGGAGTTCTCCGTGCGTTCGAACCATCTGGACACCACGCACCTGCACATGATGCCCCCGTTCACGTGGTTTTGGCCAGAGCGCGGGATCGACCATGACCGGCTTGAGGGAGAGCATGGGGTTGAATTGACGGCCCCCTCATCGTGGACGCCAGCCACACAGCTCAACCTGTTGAGTGAGGAAGATGCGAACAAGGCCGCCAAGCGTTGGACCTTTTCCACGGTCGGACGAGACATGATGCTTGACAGCATCATCGAGGTCAACCCCAATCCGGCCATCACGTACGACATCGACGGGCGGACCCACCACCTGAAGTGGTGGGACAGCGGGGGGCATGAACCCAATGCTGAACGCCTCCAAGCCTTCGTTGAAGACACAAAACGAATTGCGAAGGAACACCACGCACTGTTCGGTGTGCCCGACTGGCCGGAATACACCACTGTGCTCCAACTTACGGACACCGGGAGGGGCGGTCTCGAGCACATGAACTCGCAGACCTCCATGATGCCGAGGTCGTGTCTGTTCCCCGAACACCCCGACGAATACCGAGACCTTGTGAGCCTTTTTTCACACGAATACCTGCACCAGTGGAACGTCAAACGCCTGCGGCCCAAGAAGTTCCTCGATTACGATTTGCAGTCGGAAGTTCACACCGATCTCCTCTGGTGGTTTGAAGGCGCAACGTCGTGGTTGGGGGACATGATTTGCGTTCGCTCCGGTGCGTGGACCGAAAAGGATTGGCGATTGGATTTTGAGCGCAAAATGAAGCGCCACACCGCCAACAATGGAATGCTTCGAGAATCGCTGGCCGAATCGAGCCATGACGCATGGATACACCTCTATAGAAGCGGCCCCTACACCAGAGAGAATCAGATTTCATACTACCTTGAGGGAGAGCTTGCTCTGCTGTGTTTGGACACCGAAATGCGTCGACGAAACAACAACACCTTCGGTGCATGCGACCTCATGGCGGAATTGGTTCGCCGCTACGCCATTCATTCCGAGGAAGCGGAACACATGGGCGTGGACTACAACGACATTCGCTCAACGCTCAAACAATGCCCCGGTGGAGCCAGCATGGGCCCGTATCTTGACCGATTGGTCAAGCACCGCAACCTGCCCAATGTTCAACGCGCCCTGTCCTCGTTCCGGCTGAAACTTATCCCTCACACCTCGGACAAGGAGGGGAAAGGATGGCTGGGCGTGGGTCTCCGTGAACAATCAGGCCGAGTGAAAATCACCACGTACCACGCAGGCTCACCGCTACGAACCCTGACTCAGGTCGGGGACGAATTGGTGGCGGTCGATGGGGTACGCATCAAATCCAGCGTCCACCTCGGCAAGCTCATCGCCGGGCGTGCGGGAGAGATCATTGCGCTCGACATCACGCACGAGGGTATTTTGGACAGCGTCAAGGTTGAACTCCCTGTCTCACCTCAGCACGGCGTCTCCCTGAAAGGAAACGGAAATCAGCGATGGAAGGATTGGATCAAGACTCGTCAATCCCGCTGAGCACCGGCAGCATCCTCAACGTCTCCAAGGGGACAAAAATCGGTGGGGTGTCATCGGCCATGGAGTGGCGACTGGTTTTGGGCGGAAACACCGAATCGGAAAGAGCCATTTCGATGACCTCGTCCTTGGTGAGTGCGGTTCTGCCGCACGCCGGCCAGACGTCGAGTTCGATGCTCGAATCGCCGGTGTAATCCACGCAAATCGCCGGTACCCGTTTCAAATTCAACATGAAAGCGATGGAATGACGATGGTGACCGTCCAGAATTGCGCCGGTGTTTTTGTCAACGATGAGCGGTTTGGTGTAGCCGCCCCAGCGTTTGGTCATTTCGAGAAGTTTGTCCCTGTTTTTTGGTTTGATCTCTTCGTGCATTTTCAACCAGTGCAGGGGCACGAGTTTGACGTCTTCCTCGGACCACGACATTGGTGGTTCCAGCGGCCTTGTTCACATAATGCTTTTTCACAACCGGCTCACGAGCATAAAAAGAGGCGCCTCCATGTCAGCACCAGGGAGATTGATGCAAGGCCTCGAGGCCGACGTGGTGGGGGGACCGTGTCCACCGCCTTTGGTGCGATGGCTTGCGACGCTACCAGACGACCTACTCAACGTCTTGCAGGTCCTCGCAGAGGACGGGCACGGGGCTTGGCTCGTGGGGGGATGCGTTCGGGACGCATGGCTTGGGACGCCGTCCACGGACATCGATGTCTGCACCACGTGCACACCCGACCGAATGCTGACCCTGTTCGGAGAACGTGCCATCCCCACGGGGGTGGACTTTGGCACGGTCACCATCAAAGGCGACGGTCGCCATTACGAAGCGACGACGTTGCGAACCGAATCCCTCTATCGGGACGGTCGGCGTCCCGACCGAGTGGTGTGGGGTACCTCGTTGCGAGAGGACTTGAGTCGACGCGACTTCACCTTCAACAGCATGGCTGTGGACGTGGCCCGCCAACTCCTCTACGACCCGTACAACGGCACCGGCGACCTTCACGATCGCATCGTGCGAGCCGTGGGGGACGCCAGCCTTCGTTGCGAAGAGGATGCGTTGCGCATCCTACGCGCATATCGATTCACACGGCGCGATGACGGCCCCCTGTGGCGGATGGAGCCGGCGTTGGTCAGCGCCATTGCCCAGCACTGCACCCGATTGAACATGATCGCTGTTGAACGTCGATGGATGGAATTCTCCAAGATGCTGACCGGCCAACGCCCTGGAGAACTCTTGGCCGCCATGCAGGACGACGGTGTGCTTCGCTTCGTTGTTGACCGACTGAACGTGCTGAATCCGGCGTTGTTTTCCGCATTGGACCACCCATCTCTGAGGAAGCTGTCTCTCTCTCAGCGGCTGGCGCTGCTCCTGATAGAGCACCCAACAAAAGACGTGATGCTTCAACTGAAATCCCTCCGAACCTCAAACGATCTTCAACGGCGAACCGCCTCGTTCCACGAACATCTCGGTCACCTTCCAGAAACCCACCCCAGCGCTCTTCGAGTGTTCAATCACGTCCTGGGCGTCGAGGCCGAGGAGCACCTTTGCACCCTGTGCGTTCTGAGCGAGTGCGATGTTCACCTCCACACGGGTCTGCACCTCAGTCATGATCTTGCGATGGCGACGATGGGAAAATGGGAGGGTTTGGACCGACCGCCTCAACCGGCTGAGTGTCTTGTTGACGGCCACTGGATCATGGCGAGGACGGGTACCGTCGAGGGCATGCGTTTGGGGCGCCTCAAGCAATGGTTGCACCGAATTCAAGTCGAAGAGAACCTCGTTCGTCCTGAACAACTCGAGGCCGTTTTGAGTCGATTGCCGTTTGAGCACGGTTCGCCGGACGACTGGCCAACGCTCAGTTTCCCCTGAAAAGTCGGCATCAAATTGATGATGTTGCAGGTGCTGGGTCCCTCATGCCCAACGTTGAATTGCCGGAACGTGAGGTGTTTGACCGCCAGGTCAAGGCGCTGGAGCAACGCATTAACGGTATCACAAAAAAGAACTCCATGGCGGGTTTATTAAATAACAATTTCAAGAAGTGGCTCGCCGGCTCATCAATGTCGGCGTTGACCCTGACCGAAGAGCTTGATACCGACACGAACGGCTACATCTCTGGGAATGAATTTGCCACGTTGTTGGGCCGAATGACCGGCGAGCGGCCTCCAGACTGGGTCACGGAGATCGTCTTTTCATTCGTGGACGCTACACCAGCACAAGGCATACCCCTTCACGACTGGTACGCCTTCCTAGCGGCCAGCGGACTTGACATCCCAGATGAACTGTTCAAACAAAAAGTGGTGATCACCGGTACCATCGCTGTCCTCGAAACAACGGTCATGGCAGGTGAACCGCTCTCCGTCTCCGTGAGTTTCAACTCGGATGTGGTGGGCTACGAAGTCAACATCGCCTCGAGCGACGCAAGCATTGAACCGGTGCGACAAATGACGATGGCGTCGGCCATGGATCGCCCTGATTTTCATGATTTCGTTCTCGAATTGCAAGCACCTGGCCAGTACACGCTCGAATTGTCGCACCTCGGCCAGCGATTGGATGCAGCTGAAGTTCAGGTGGTTCCCCGACCGGAACCTGTTCAGGTGGAGGAAGAGCCGCCCGAGGCTGAGCCACCTCACGAAGACGAAGTGGTGGAGGCCAGCGAGCCCGTCTCGGCTGACGTTGAACATCATGGAGACAACGGTTTTGTGGCCTTTGTGTCAGCGATTGAATCCGTTAAACTTCGCAGCGAGGCGCAAAACCTCATCGCCCAAGCACCAAGCCACACGGTTCACGGCGTCATCCGTTCGGTTTCGCGCACGCTCCTCGGGGATGGAATGTATCGAAACGGACACACCGTTCACTGCGAAGGCGAGGGGGGAGTGATGTTTCGTGTTATGCTCAAGCCTCGCGAGACGCCCCCCGCAGCCGGTGGTTTTTATCACGCCAGCGTCGCTTTGCACGACTGGGACGTGGCGCTCAAGCAAATGGTATGCTTGGAAGTTTGATCACTTCAGTGCCCGAGCGATAACGATTCGCTGGACTTCTTGCGTTCCTTCGTAAATCTGAGTGATCTTGGCGTCCCGGAAGAAACGCTCGACGGGGAATTCCTTCGTGTAGCCATAACCGCCCAGCACCTGGATGGCTCGCTCCGAAACCCACATGGCCGTGTCGCCTGCGAAGAGTTTGGCCATGCTGGCTTCTTTGGAATGCCGCGGCCCGTCAGCGTGGTAGTGCTGTTCTTTCGTCCACGCTGCTTTGTAGACCAGCAGACGTGCAGCTTCAATTTGAGTGGCCATGTCTGCGAGGTAAGCCATGATCATTTGATGATGAGCAATCGGTTTACCAAACGCCTCGCGCTCATGAGCGTACTTCAGCGCTGATTCGTACGCACCTTGAGCAATGCCGAGTGCTTGCGCAGCGATGCCGATTCGGCTGTTGTCCAGAGCGTTCATGGCGATTGGGAAACCGTTGCCGACGCCTTTGATGGCGTTTTCAACAGGCACCTTGCAGTCGTTCAGAACAAGGGTGCAGGTGTCGGAGGAACGAATACCGAGTTTGTCCTCCTTTTTCCCGACGGAAAAGCCCTCGTACGTCGAATCAACGATGAAGGCGGTCGTTCCTCCGTGCTTCTTTGAACCGTAATCTGGGTGGTCAACATCCTTTGCAAACAAGACCAAAATCTTGGCTTGAGAGCCGTTGGTGACCCACATCTTTTCTCCGTTGAGGATGTAGTGCGAGCCGTCGTCGGAAAGCTTGGCCTTGCAGGTCATCGCGGCGGCGTCGGTCCCAGCGCCTGCTTCAGAAAGTGAGTAAGCACCGACTTCACCCGCAGCAAGGCGAGGAAGGAAAGTGCTCTTCTGATGCTCGTCCCCGTGGAGTGCGATGGTCATGGCGCAAAGACCGACGTGAACGCAGTACATCACAGAAAACGATGGGTCCACGCGTGCCAACTCTTCAACGATGATGGCCTCGGAAACATCGTCAATGGGCGAGCCACCGTAGGCTTCCGGGATGGTGATGCCGTGAAGACCGTACTCGAGAAAAGCCGCCCACTCTTCGGAGGGGGGAATCTGGTTCTGATCTCGATGCTCCACCGTGGGTGCAAGCACCGTTTCTGCAAAATCTCTTACCAGTTCACGAATCATTTGTTGTTCGTCGGTTTCGCCGAAGTTCATGCTCTCACCGGTNNNNCCACCATGAGGAGTTTCTTAATCCGTTTGATTCGTTGGTGAAACAGTTTAATCCTCAGTCTTCATATACCACCTGTGGAAGCCGCGTAATGAGGGCACAACGATGGATGACGACATCATTGAATTTGTAATTGCTCAAGACCGAAAGTATTCGATGGACCACCTTTGGTTTCAGCAAAAAGACCAGAAGCTAATGATCGGCGTGAGCGAATTCTTGCGAGTTGAAATCGGCGACGTCCTGCGCGTGATTCTCCCGCAGGCAGAAACCGAGGTCGACGAAGGCGGTAGCCTCTTTTCACTTTGGACGGCCGATGAAAAAATCTCCTTGACAACGCCGTTCTCAGGGCTTATCTCCGACGTCAACGGTGAAGTGGAGATCAACCCAGACCTTGTGAACGATTCGGCTTACAACGACGGATGGGTCATTCTGCTCGAACCTCACGAGTTGCAGCTCAACCCCGACGACAAGCAGCTCATGGAGAACCTGATGGAGCACGACGAATACGTCGAGTACCTCGCTGAGCTCTAAGCGGCTCAAGAAGCACGGAGGCAACGGCCTCAAGCATCATTAACTCACGCTCCAAGCGTCCGGCATGACCGTTGCCATGGATCAACTCCGAGCCAGCCTACAGAACGCACCGGTGATTTGGAAAGGCGATTACCCCTACTTCATCCACCCCGTAACCGACGGCGTTCCGCGCATGGACCCCGAGGTGCTGAAAGCCATCACGGAATTGGTGGTCGAACGCGTGGATTGGAGTCGAGTGGACGTTTTGCTGGGCATCGAGGCCATGGGGTTGCCGCTTGCAGCCCCCCTCAGCATCGCCACCGGTGTCCCACTGGTTGTCGCACGCAAGCGCTCCTACGGCTTGGAGGGCGAAGTGAAAATCGACCAAACCACGGGCTATTCCAAAGGCGCCATGTACCTCAACGACCTCAAGGAGGGTGAACGAGTGGCCATTTTGGAGGACGTGCTTTCCACGGGCGGAACCCTCCAAGCGGTCATTGAAGGGGTTCAACGAGCAAAGGCTCGGGTCACCGACATCATCACCGTGGTGGAAAAAGGCGGTGGACTCGAGCGACTGCAAGTCGCTCATCCCGATGTCCGGATTCAATCCCTTGTCCGCCTGGAGATGGACGGTGCCAAGGTCGTTCTTCTCGATTGATGAGGCAGCATCCACCCGTCGAACGGCTGCGTTGAATGGGTGCCTTCATGAGGGAGGGGCGACGCCAGCGTTTTGAGGGGAAGCATGGACCTGAACCGCCACGACTTCGAACTTGACGAGTTGATGGAGCGTATTCGCGCCAACGACAACCGTCTCATCGCCCTGCAAGTGCCTGAAGGCCTCAAAATGCAAGCGCTTGAGATGATGGACACCATCGAAACCGAAACCAGCGCACAAGTTGTGCTGGCAGCCGACCCGTGCTACGGTGCCTGCGACCTTGTTCACGACAAAATGCAGTTGATGGGTGTGGAGCTGGTCGCCCACATGGGGCACTCGCAAATGAACATCGATTCCGGAATGCCAACTCAATTCATCAACGTCACGTACGACGGTGATCCTGAACTCAACCCCGTTCTCCCGTGGCTTGAACAGCATCGAGCCATGGCTCAACAGCGACTCAAACAACAAGATCAAGAAAGCACGCTTTCCGAAGAAGAGGCCCAAGAGAAATTCATGGACGCCGTCGGACGGATGGCGCCTTTAACGGACACCAAACTCGGCTTGGTGGGTTCGATTCAACACCTCCATTTGCTTCCCGAGTTCCACGATCGGTTGGAAAAAGCCGGCTTCGACGTTACGATTCCCATCGGAGGTGCGCGCCTGTCCTTCCCCGGTCAAGTTCTGGGATGCAACTACTCAGGCGACGACCCGTCGATTGGACACTACCTGTTCCTTGGAAGCGGTGATTTCCACCCCATTGGCTTGGTGCTCCACACCGGAAAGCCACTGGCCATGCTCGACCCGTACACGGGCGACGCTGAAGAAATGTCGCTGCAACGCATTGAGCGCATTCTCCGACAGCGTTTTGGACTCATCATGAGCGTGCAGGACGCCCAATCCTTTGGTATCCTCATCGGGGAAAAGCCCGGCCAAATGCGTCGCACTCTTGCCCTTCGAATGAAGCGAATGCTCGCCAAGCACGGCAAGAAAGGCTACCTTCTGGCCCTCGAACACGTTGGACCCGAACTGATCGACTTCTACCCTGTCGACGCCTTCGTGAACACCGCCTGCCCCCGCATCGCCATCGACGACGCTGTCAAGTATCGAAAGCCGCTCATCACACCGTTTGAACTCGAAGTCGCTTTGGGTGAGAAGAAGTGGGAAACCGGCTACCAGTTCGACGAAATACCTTGAAACGGCGGACTGCACGTCAAAAAAGCGTTTCAAGATGGCCCCTGCCACACCACATCTTTTAGAACGGTTGACATCAGCATTCCCTTGATATGGTGGACTATCTGGACCGCATCGGCGCTGGGCTCGTCATCGCCCACCCAGAGATGTTGGATTTTGATTACGTCCCCGATGACTTGGTTGGGCGAGAAAACGTTCAGCGTGAATTGGCATCGAAGTTTTCCACCTTGGCTTCGCCCGAAGGAGCGGCCAGAGCGGTCATCACCGGCCCGGTAGGCAGCGGAAAAACAGTGCTGGCCAAGACCTTCTGTCGGGATTTGCAACGGCACCTTGCAGGAAAACGGGAGCTGAAGGTGGCTCACATCAACTGCCGTAACGCCTCCACGAGCATGCGAGTCGCTCAGCGCATTCTGCACCAGTTCGACCCTGGTCATCCCGATCGTGGGCTTTCGCTCGGCGAAATGTTGCTCAGTCTGCGCAAAATGCTCCGAAGAACCTCCACGCACCTCATCGTGGTCTTGGACGAAGTGGATCACATGCTGAGACGGTCGGGCGACGAACTGCTCTACCAGTTGCTCCGAATCGACGAAGATCAAGACGGAACGGGTACCTTATCCCTGATGCTCATCAGTCAAGAGCAAGTGTTGGACGTTCTCGAAACCGCCGTGATTTCGAAATTTGGCCAATCCAATCATCTTCGGATCCCACCCTACAGCGTGGACGGCCTCGAACGCATCGCCAAGCAGCGGGCGGAGCTGGCCTTGGTGCCGGGCACGTGGACCGACGCCACGGTGCGCTTGTTGGCCGAGCGAGCCGAAAGCAGCGGTGATGCCCGTCGAGTCATCGAGTACCTCAGCGCAGCCGCCGAGCGGTGTGAATTCCGTCAAGACGGCCACAGCGAACGGACCATCACCGTGGACGACGTTCACGCCATGAGCGACACCGTAGCGTTGGACACCAACACACGGTTGGAGGTTGTGGACGACCTTGCGCCTCAAGGCATGCTCGTGCTGCTGGCCATGTGCCGACGACTTCGGTCCGAAGAAAGCATGACCATGGGTGATGTGGAACGGCTGTACACCGTGGTGTGCGAAGAGTACGAACAGAAGCCAAAAAGCCATACCACACTGTGGAAATACGCCAAGCGAATCGAGAGTGAAGGCATCATCTCGACGCGTGTGGCCACCGTCCCCGGTGGCCGTGGGCGGACCACTCACCTGAGCATGCCTCACTTCCTTCCGGCGGACATTGCCAGTCGCCTTGAACTGCTGCTTCCAAAGCGGCTTCGCAAGGCTTGAGCGCCCAGCCCACAACGATGGGGCTAAATACGGGTCGTTAGTCGGAGAAATCCCGAGAGGTGCTCCCATGGCAGGTAATGATGCTGAATTCGTCGCAGTGGTCAACGATACCGATTCAAGTGTGGCTCACACTGACAAAAACGGTAAAGCTCGAACCGGCGGCAAAGCCTACTCGTTGAAAATCACCGGAAACAACCACGCACAGATGCTTGGCAAGCGAATCGGTGATGTTGTTGACGGCCTGTTTGTTGGCGAGGGCGACAAAACCCTCAACGGATACAAACTGGAAATCACGGGTGGCTCCGACAAGACCGGCACCCCCATGCGACGCGACTTGGAAGGCGGCAACCGCCAATCCATTCTCGTTACTCAGTCCACGGGGTACAAGGGCGAAGTCATCGTCAACAAGAAGAAGGGCGGCGAACAGAGGCGGTTCCGATACAAGCCCGACGGTCTGCGCAAGCGCCGAAACTTCCGTGGAAACACCATCACTCAAGACACTCGCCAAATCAACCTCAGAGTGGTTGAATCCGGCAACAAGCCATTGGCCACCATCCTCGGCGCCGAGGGCGAGGAAGCATCGGAGTGAACCCGAGAGGGCAATCGTAGCACATAAGGAGAGGGAAGCATGGTACGAAAGCTTCCCGCTCAGCCAGAAGTCAACATCGGTCTTGTGGGACACGTCGACCACGGAAAAACAACGCTGACCCAAGCGCTTTCCGGTGTTTGGACCGACACACACTCCGAAGAACGAAAGCGTGGCATCTCCATCAAATTGGGTTACGCTGACACTGCGTTTTACAAAGACGACAACGGGCAATTCTACGCAACGGGCAAGCGACCGGACGGCGGTGAGGATGTTGAATCTGAACTCGAACGCGTCGTGTCCTTTGTTGACGCTCCCGGCCACGAGACGTTGATGGCCATCATGATCACGGGCGCTTCCATCATGGACGGCGCCATGTTGATGGTGGCGGCCAACGAAACCTGCCCCCAACCGCAGACCCGCGAACATCTCATGGCGTTGGAAATCGCGGGCATCGAAAACATCGTCATCGTCCAGAACAAAATCGACCTGGTCTCGAAAGAGCGTGCGATGGAATCCCATGCAGAGATCAAGACCTTCTTGGAGGGAACCATTGCACAAAACGCTCCCATCATCCCCGTTTCAGCCCACCACGACGTGAACCTCGATGTCCTGATTCAAGCCATTGAGGCCACCATTCCCACCCCCGACCGGTCCACCGACACCCGCTCGATCATGCATGTCGCTCGCTCGTTCGACATCAACCGCCCCGGAACACGGCCCTCCAAACTGCGAGGTGGCGTCATCGGCGGAAGCATCGTGGAAGGTGAATTTTCAGAAGGGGATGAAATCATCATTGGACCGGGCCGAAAAATCGAGGCTGGCTCCAAATCTACCTGGGAGCCCATTGAAGCCACCGTCAGCAGCATGCAAGGCGGCGGGTTGAACCTCGACACCATGCACGCAGGCGGCCTTTGCGGCATGGCCACGTTCCTCGACCCCTCCATCACAACCTCGGACAACCTTTCCGGCCAAGTCGTCGCTCGCAAAGGCGACCTTCCTGAAATTCATAATCGGGTCTCCGTTGAGGTCAATCTGATGTCGCACATGGTCGCCGGCGATGGACAATCCCCTGAGAAAATTCATCCCCTCCGCAACAACGAGATGCTGATGCTCAACGTGGCGACCGCCACATCCGTGGGGACCACGCGAAACGCAGAAAAAGGACGAACTGACCTTGATTTGCGGCTGCCCATCTGCGCTGACAAAGGCCAACGCATCTCTCTTTCACGACGCATCGGCTCTCGATGGAGACTGATCGGATACGGAACCATCCAGTGAGGCTCCCCCCATGCAGCGCGTGCTCATCGACGCTTGTGGATGGGTGGCCTGCGTAGATGCTAGCCTCAACATCGAACGCGACCTCGAGGCATTGCTCGGGCCCTGTGTGTGGGTCCTTCTGCCGAGCGTTGAGGCGGAATTGATGCGATTGGACGGGGAGCGACCGAAGAAAAAGTCCCTGCTGCTGACTTTGCTGCGCTCAAAATCAGTACGTGTTGGGACAGTCTCCAACGGCGGTCATACCGACGACGAACTCTTTTCCATCGCCTTGGAAAATAACTGGGCCACGCTGACCGTAGACACCGAACTCAAACGACGCTTGTACGAAGCCAATCTGCGCGTTGTCGAAGTGAGGCAAAACAACCATCTCAACCTCGTTGATTCGCTATAGAGCGTATCACGGGAGGGTGAACAAGACGTCGTCGTCGTGGCCGTCCAGCCAACCGATTTTCACGCCAGCGTCGATCCACGCATGAGCATAATTGATGGCCCCAAAGGCTCGGACCAAATCGCCCACCGTCAGGAAGTGTTGCGCATCCGAGGCGTAATCATCGGCCATGCGCAGCATCACCGCCAAATGGGTCGCTTCGGTGCTTCCCTCGACGACCTTTGGTGTCGCCTTCGCTCTGGCGCGCCGGGTGATGTCGAGGTAGGACTCAACACGTGCGACGGTCAAGGTCGTCGCTTCGTCGCTCACTCGCCGCCCTCCTTTTGACGTTTCAACAAGCGTCGGGCGTCTTCGGTCCTGCCGAGCGCCTCGTACAGTTCAATGGCCAGCGAGAGTTTCCCGATGTCCTCGGCTTCTTGAGCACGGACGAACATTCGACGACGTTCCTCCCAGTTCCGAGCCATGGCGGCGTCGGAAGCTGCCTTGTATCGGCCTTGGCGTTCAGCGTCCGCCAAATGCGGAGCCGCCCATTTTCGCACCAAGCCGTCCCTGGTGGCCGTTGCCATAGCGTCTGGGGTGCAGAGGACCAACAAGTCGCCAAGATTCATGCCCTCCGTCAACGGGGTCGACGTGTCATCCGCTTCCCTTGCTTGAGACATTGAGATCAGATGCCCCTCAATGCCCAGGACCCACCATCCATCGCCGCTCCGAACGGCGCTCATGGGCTCGAGGCTGTCGTATTCAAGTCGGTTCAGCATGTCCCATCCGAACGGGTGAGGAACGCCCTCCCAGAGGCCACCATCGCTGCTCTGAAGCAACAAGCGTCCCTCTTGGAGCGATGAGCACCAACTCCATGATCGATCTTCCAGCTTTCGCTTTCGGTCGTCCCCGGTCAACCGGCCGCACCACAGGTGCCCATCGGGGTCTTGCCACAACAAATGCTCACGGTCAAGCCAACCGATGAGGCGGCGAACTGGACCGCTGTCCACACGACGAATGCCTCGACCGTGCTGTGAGAAAAGGTGGATTTCGCCACGACGCCCCGCTAGAGCCCAACCGCCACCCGGTCGGGCAGAAAGATCGCTGAAACCGCCGGGAGCGCTCCTTCCCTCGTTCACCATCGACCCGTCGGAGGTGTTGAGCAGGTAGAAGCCGTGGGCTGCTAAGAGGCCCACTGTGGTTTGAGAGGCTTGAGCGGCATGGACCTTGAACGGAACATCCACCTGCCAGCGGATGTTGCCGTTCGCCTCCAGAAGCTCCAAACGGAGACCTGAGCTTACCAAGACGCCGCCCTCAACCGAAGCCATCGTTGCTATCCTGCCCTCGGCCTGCCAAGACCATGCCACCGTCCAGGTCATCAGGCCTCACCTTCCTGAAGAGCCCCCCAAGCAACAAGTTGGGCCCTCGCTGCCTGAGTAAGTGAATACTTTCTATTTCTACCAACCTGCTTGACTTGCAAAACGCCGTTTTTCAGCAACCGATTGCTGATTTGAGAGAGGCGAGCGCGCTTGATGCACAAATGGTTGAGCAGAGGGGCATCGGAAGGAGAGAAATCTCGTTCATGAGCGACCGAAACCACATAACTTTCCGAAGCGTTGAGATTCCCCAGAACGTGCTTGTTCAATGCATGGGTTTCGCGCGGACCTTGCCGCTCCTTCACTCGTTGTTGAAGAAAGCGGAGAAGACCCTCGTGATGGTCGGAGGATGTGCTTTCGGGATGCAACAAGCTCAGAAGATCTGTAAACGCCTCGGCGATGTCCGAACGATTCATTCGGTGGTTTGGTTGCACAGAAACGGGTGGAACAGGCGGACCCTCAGCCTCAGTGAAGCCGTTGAACGCATCGGGCGATGGCGAAACAACGCCGACTTCATCGTGGATCAACATCGCCGACTGTTCCTCGGGAATGGGCTCTGGCGTGGGCGGGGGGAGCAAGGTTTCGTCCACCCAGTAGTGATTACCGCCGGTGCCCTCAATCAACTCGTGTTGCTGTTCGGAAAGGTCATTGGTTGTTTTGTCAAGCTCGTGTTTGGCAGATTTGTTGCGTTTTGCTAAATTCTTGAACATCCCGTTCACGGGAAACGAAGCCCCGCCAAGAGCGGCGTCAGCATCGATGATTGGAGTGTTGAACGGGGTGGCTTGAAGCGGTTCGTCGTTGTCCTGCTCTTCCAGCAATCGATCGATGTTCAAATCAAAGCCCGCCATGGCCGCATCCTCAACCGAGTCCTGGTTCTTGTCCTCGAGCAGCGTCGCACGCTCGTTCCAAGGCACTGAAGCATCGATGACCTCGGTTGCGGTGTTTTCCACGTTCGGCGGGGTGAACGAAGGTGGACTGGGTTCTCTTTTTTCAAACTCATCGCCGTCCTCCACAGCCTCACCCATCAAGCGATTGAGGGATTCGGGTTCATCTCGAGGCTGGATTTTCGCAGATGTGTCGTTGAACTGCATCGGCAGGTCGTCGGACTGTTGCATTCGTACACTGTCGACGGCGTCCCGAAGAATGGTGATGACCGAAGCGGGGAAGCCGTCGCATTGCTCCAACAACGCCGCTGCGTCCTGCATGGTAAACTCGCAGTCCACAACACCCACCGTCGCCAAACGCTGCCGGACGAGCGTCAGAACGTCGCTGGCTGAGAAAGGGACGAGCCGGCGAATCTCAAAGCCATCAAGCACCGTCGAGGGAAGATGATGTCGCTCTTTGACGTCGCACACAAGCACCAACAGCGCGTTGAGCCGTTCCAGCGAAGAGTGAGCATCCCTCAACGCCACCTCCAACACCGACAAATCGCTGGCCGGGACGTCAATGACGATCATTGGCAACTTGTCGTTGAAGCTGTACATCTCGTTCACCAAGTCGTTGACCAGTTCCATTCGGTCCTGGGGTGGCTCACCGCCAATCATTTGCCGATAGCACATGCTGAGCAGAGCGGATGCGGGTGCGCGAGCGGGGAGGTGATCGATGCTTGCGTAGGCACCAGCGTAGGGTTTGAGACACCTCACAAGCGACGTGCGCCCCGAGCCCAAAGGGCCAACAAGCATGACTCGACGTGCAGACCTCAGCTTCAGATAACTCTGCAGCCGTAGGAACACGTCCTCGCGTCCAACCAGCTTCCCCGACTCGCCGGCCTCCAACGGGCGAATCGAGAAGGGGTTCTCGTCAAGACAGGGCAAGCGAAAGGCATGTGTTTCCCGAACCATGGACGAACAAGTGCATCCAAGTATTTGATGTTTCATGGAAAACGGTGTTCTCAAGCACCCGTTACGAGACGTTAAACGCACGACCGGGCCTTTCGAATTGACGAAATTAACGCTGAGTTAACGCCTGTTTAACGCGTTAACAAACCCGTTAATTGCGTTAGATGACACGGGAAATCAATTTCCTCCGTGCGATTGATTGAAGGAACGGCATCACCACCGTATGGACAGGGAGCACCATGCCGGTGGAGAACAGTCGAATCAAAGGATTGTACAAACAAACGGTTCAGGAACGTCTCAAATTGGTGGCCAAGGCTGCGGGTTTGACGGATGAACACGTTCAAGCGCTCTCAAATCACGGGGAATTGGACGATGTGGCCGCCGACCGTATGATTGAGAACGTCATTGGAACCATGTCTCTTCCCGTTGGCGTGGCCACCAATTTTGTGATCGACGGCAAGCACTACCTCGTACCGTTCTGTCTTGAGGAATCGAGCGTTGTTGCAGCAGCATCCAACATGGCAAAACGATGCCTTGGACACGGCGGGTTCACCACCAACAACGACGAACCCGTCATGATCGGACAAATTCAACTGCTCGACGTGGAGGACTTCGAACAAGCAACCACCAACATTCTCCAAGCCAAACACGAGTTGATCACGTTTTGCAACGACGTACCGTCCCGTATGATCGCCCTTGGCGGCGGGTGCAAAGACCTGGAGGTTCGACGCCTGAACACACACATGGGAAGCATGCTGGTGGTGCACCTGCTCGTGGACTGTCGCGATGCAATGGGCGCCAACGCAGTGAACACCATGGCCGAGCGCGTGGCGTCTCGACTGGAAGCGTTGACCGGCGGGCGCGCTCACCTTCGCATCCTGTCCAACCTTGCAGGCCATCGTCTCGCCCGCGTGCGCGCCGTGTTTACCCCCGAAGAAATGGCCTCTGATGGCAGCAGAGAAGACGGTCTCGCAGTGATCCAAGGTATCCTGGAGGCCCACGCGTTCGCCGTCGAGGACCCCTATCGAGCCACCACTCACAACAAAGGGGTCATGAACGCCATCAGCAGCGTAGCCCTCGCTTGCGGACAAGACTGGCGAGCCATTGAGGCTGGATGTCACGCTTGGACGACCATGCAGGACGGACGGTACACGTCCATGTCCAAATGGTCGCAAACCTCCGAGGGTAACCTGCTGGGCACCATGGAACTCCCCATGGCCGTGGGCATCGTTGGTGGCGCCTCAAAGGTCCATCCAGCTGCTCAAGCCAACCTCGCCATCCTCGGGGTTGAAACGGCTCAGGAACTCGCAGGAATCATCCTTTGCGCCGGCCTTGCGCAAAACCTCGGTGCACTGCGAGCCCTCTCAACAAAGGGCATACAGGCCGGCCACATGAAGTTGCACGCCAAGAACATGGCCGTGAGCGCTGGAGCTGTGGGCGATGAGGTCGATGCGTTGGCAGCACGCTTGCAGGCGTACGAGGGCCATCGCACGCAAACCATGGTCGAAGCTTGGCTTGAGGAACTGCGTCAGGGCTGAACTCATTCACTCTCTTGAACCGGAAGCGAGGATTGAACGGTTCCTGATTCATCGGCGTCTTCCCGCAGGATTTCCTGACGGTCGCCCAACTCATCCAGCAGACCGCTGGATTGGACCTGCTCCCTGAACCACGCCTTGACTTTCTTACGGTCGGTGTGGGGGCACCCGAACGCCTCAGAAAACCGGCGCGTGGTGGCCAATCGACGGGTGTTTCCATCCTTCCGTCGATCGATCATGCCGTGTTGAGCCAGCTCACGCACGTAATCGTAGGCCTTCTGGCCGAGCAATTCAACCAGGCGTGATTGAGGCATCGGCTGGTGATACGCAATCAACGCAGCGGCTTTGAGCAACTTTGGAGGCATGTCGGTTTTGGTTTCCCTCGGCAGATGAGAAGCAATTGTCGGCTTGACCTCAAGCGCCCATCGGTCGCCAACTTCTGCGAGTTGAAGCGCACCGCCTTTTCGTCGTTTCAGCGTGGCCTGCAAAGAGCCAAGACAATCCAACATCTCGTCCGCATCGTAGCCCAACACTCCTGAAAGTTCCGCAACAGACATCGACTTGCCCGAACTGAACAGGGTCGCTTCAATGAGGGACTCCAAGGGTAATTCAGCCATTCACATCCCTCATTCGACCAACCAGTCGTGTTCGTCCAACATCGCACCGGACTCGGAAGCCGTTGTTTCAACGGCCGGAGTTTCCTCACGCCGTTCAGCGGCTTCCTTTGCCGCTTTCGCTTCCAATTTAGCCTGCCTTCGCGCCTGTCGTTTTTCCGCAATTCGAGCGCGTTCTGCGATGGCTTCCATTCGATGCTCGGAACCCGTTGTTTGGCCGTCAAGGGCTTCAGCATCCTCAGCCATGACGATTTCGACGGCGTCCAACACCTCTTCAAAATCGTCCAAATCGGGCCATAAATCCTCGATCATGATGTTTGCAACCTCCTCACCCTCTTGGGAAATGCTGGCCATTCGACGATGGGTAAGGAACAATCCGGCGATGAAAGACGCCACGAACGCTTCGCTGTCGGGGTCGTTCAGTGACGCCCCGAAGGTCGACACCAACAGTGGTTTCAGTTTGGCGATGACCGCCATAAGAGGAACCTTGGCAGAGCCCGATTCAACACAGGTCGCTTTTAGAGCGCTCCAACAGCGCTCAATGTCACCCTCCAAATCTTCGTTGTGCATGCGGCCTCCGACGTTTTCCATGTATTCACTGAGTTCTTGTTCATGTTCGATGCGATTGATCTCACGCTGTTTGAGCGCCTCGGCATCGTCGGCTGCGTCCTTGAACGCCGAGAGCAACTCTGCCAGGGTCACGGGGCGGCCTTCGTCCCGACGAACACGCTCGTCGAAGAGAGTGGTCAAGACCTCGTCGGCGTCCCCGTCGAGGACGGATTGAGTGAAAAGAAACGCTTCGTCGTCGTAATCGCTCTCCCAGCCAAACGCATGATCGTCCTCCCATTCGTCCTCTTCAACGGGCTGAATTTTATCGAAAAGCACGGCGGATTGATGATGCAGCACCTCCCACGACAGGCGAATCAGTCGACCGCACGCCGCCAAATCGAGGTTTTCTCCCTGCTTGACACGTTGCGAGAACACGCCCAAAAAGGCCGACAGATCAACGTTCCACGGATTGAACGCTTCGTCTCGAACCAGTGAAAGCACCAACGCAACCGAGCGGTCGAAAGGATCGTGGAGGCTTTGATGCTCCGCTTCCTCGGTCGCAGCGATGGTTGCGATGCGCTGACCAAATTGCTCAGCGTCTTCACGGTCCTCGCCCTGACCGAGGAGCTGATCGATGACCTCCTGCTGAAGGAACCAGCGATCGAGCATGCCTTGCTGTTCCGCCATGTTCTCACCTCACTGTTCTTCAAGTTCTGCAGACGCAATGGACGAATCCACGTCCATCGTTTCGCTGTCCTCGGAACTGGCCACCTTAGCAGCAACCTCAGCGCGCTCGTTGATGTCTTCAGTCAACTCGTGCGTTCGCTCCATGAGTCCGCCCATGGAGGCTTCTTTTGGAGCGTCGTCGTGCATGTGGGCCAGCAAACCGCCAAGGCTCTTGGGCACGTCGACGGGGGCGGGGACTTCCGGCATGTCTTGGGACGCCACAACGGCGTCCATGATTCTCGTTTCGTTTTTCTCGGCGTCTTTCTGGGCTTCCTTGAGGGCGGCCTCGCCGAGTGCAATGGCGCGCTCACGGTCAAAGTCGAGGATGCGCCGGCTGCAACCGTCTCCTCCGTGGGTGATGCCGATGTGATGATCGGCGAGTTTGAGCGACACCTTTCGCAAGGTCACCATGATGAATTGAGCGCGTTTGCTGCGCTCACGACACATCTTAGCGATGCGTTCTGCGTTGTAGGCGTCGAGGTTTTGATCCACTTCATCGAAGTAATAAAACGGACTCGGATCGTAGTCTTGAATGGCAAAAATAAGCGCCAACGCCGCCATGGATTGTTCGCCACCCGAGAGCTGCTGACGACTGACCTTGGACGATTTGCCGCGAGGTTGAGCCCACAGCTCCAAGCCGCCTTTGAACGGCTCGTCTGGGTTTTCAAGGAACAACTCGCCTCGGCCCCCGTCTGAAAGTTGATGATAGGACTCCTTGAAGTTCTCATTGACCTTTTCGAGAACGTCAACGAGCCGTTCCTTTCTCTGCGACTCAAGTTGTTCAGTGACGTCGATGAGATCTTTTCTGCGAGTCTGGAGTGTTGCGAACTCGTCCTTCATCAAATCAAGTCGAGCTTGGCATTGATCGTATTGCTCAATGGCCATCATGTTGACGTTGCCAAAGTTTTCCATTTTGCGTTGCAGCCCTCGTAATTTTCGCTCAAGTTCTCCGACGTTCATCAGGTCCTCGGGCACCTCGGACAACGAAAGGTCGGCATCGATGAGTTCCTGCCCCATCGACTGAACCTCGGCTTCCTTGTCAGCGATGGTCCGCATCAATTCCTCGGCCAGCCTGCGGTGGTTCTGGGCTTGATTGAGACGCTCTTCGTTGCGCACACGAAGGGTGGCCCGCTCATCGGTGAGTTCCTGTCGCTCCTGTTCAAGCCCCTGGTTTTCTTCAAGATAGACCGCTTGTTCGTCCTTCTTGACTTTGAGCTTCGTCCGATCGCTCGCCAGTTGAGCCTCAAGTTCATCAACGCGTATCAAGCGGGCCTCCTTGTTCTCGTGGAGTTGCAGCAGTCGAGCTCCGGTTTCGTCGACACGTCGCTGCAACACCGCACGATGGCCTGCTCCGCTGTTGAGGGTCTCCTCAGCCTTTTCTCTGGCGCCGTTGGCGGCCACGCGCAACAAGTCTGCAGCGTGCATCCGTTCGCGCAAATGTTCTGGGCTGGCGGCTTCAAGCGCCTCTTTCGCCGCCTCATGCGCCTCTTGGGCACTGGACAGCGTTCGATCCGCAGCGTCAAGGGCCCTCAGGGCATCCTGAGCGCTGCGACGCAATTCGTCCAATTTGTCTTCGAGGCCCGCTGCGACCGTGAGCGATTTCTTGTGGGCTTGCCCAACCTGTTTTTGTTCGGCTTTGAGCTCGCGCATTTCGGTTGCGTAGGAGTCGTCAACCATGGCGTTGATTTTGTTTCGAACGGTTTGTTGGTTCGTTCTCGCTTCTCGAAGCGCTTCGTTCACCGTTTCCTCCATGAGTCTGCATCGCTCCACCTCAGCGGTCAAGCGATCAACCTCCGAAGCGCCTTGGATGCGGCCGCCAAAGGCGATGCTCATCTTTCGCTTTGAACCACCAACCATGGCGCCTCCGGATTCGATGACATCACCCCGAATGGTGACAAATCGGGTGCCGCCCATGTATTGACGTGCAATGTTCAGATTTTCCACGATGAGTGTGTTTCGCAACGCAAACCGAACGGCAACGTCGATTCGAGGGTCGTAATCGAGCATCTCATGAGCAAAACCAAGCACACCCTCCTTGCGAGCGGTCATCACAGTTTTTCCTCCGGCACGAGAAGAATTCAATTTGTTGAGCGGCAAAAACGTGGCTCTTCCAGCTCGGTGTTCGGCCAGCCAGCGAATGGCGTTCGCAGCGTCCTGGTCGGTTTCCACCACCACCGAGGCCATGCCTGCGCCAATGGCGGTGGCCAAGGCCACCTCATGTGAGGCGTCTTTTGGAGCACAAAGTTCTGCAACGGTGCCGATGATGCCTTTCAATTCTTGATTGTCGCGGGCTTGGAGAACGGCGCTTGCACCGCCTGCCAAACCCTTCGCACCCGATTTTTGTTCCATCTCAGCTCTGGCCAAACTCAAAGCCCGTTCCGCTTCTCTTCGTTTAATTTCAATACGGCTTCGATCCTCAGAAAGTTGGGATTCAGCCCGTTGCGCATCAACCAGTTGGGACGCCAACGCATCTCGATCCAACTCTGGAGCCTGAGCTGAGAGGTCTTGAATACGAATGTCAAGTTCTCCCAAGGCAAGACGAATCTCTTCGCTTTCCTCCTGAGCAGCAGCGAGTTGTTCCCCGACCAGGTCCGCCTCAACAGCGATTTTGTCCACGTCGGTTTGGGCATCGCCCCGTTGTTGAATTTCGGCCTCCAACTTGGCCTCAGCATCGGACAAGGCTTCACCAAGGTGCTGGTTTTGTTCCCCTGCGGTGGTGAGCGCCTGCCGAACGCGTTGTTCTTCGTTTCGAGCGTCTTCAAGTTCGCTCAAGGCTTGCTTGAGGGCGTCGTTGGCCGACTCAAGACTGGTGATAAACGCCGCAAGTTCCTCCTCCGCCTCTTCAAGTTGCTCGCCAAGAAGCGTCGCTTCTTGGGATTCCTCGTCCTCTTCGTTCGCAGCCTCTTGCAAACGATCGTTGTTGAGTTCAATGGCGACGTGCAGGGCTTGTATGGCCTGGCCCAACTCAGACGTTTCACCTCCGGTAAGCCGATTGATTTCGTTCTGCAGTTCTGAAATCTTGTCGTCCAGTTCCAGCAGTGTCTTCTCCGTGGTTTTGTGATCGTCCAGAAGTCGCTGACTCTCGGCGAGGTACTTTTTCCTCTCCTCCACGTGGAACGCAAGTTCGTTTTTCAGCGTGGCGTAGCGAGATTGGAGGAGCATGGCGTTCGTGACGTGGATGGCGTCGGAGACTTCCTTCGCTTTCTGAGCGATGTGGCGTTCCTTTGCAAGCGTGGAAAGGCGCTCGAGTTGTTCCTTCTCGAGCAGTCCAATACGGTCGAGGTAATTCTCAACCATCTCCTTCTGCTTGTTGGCCTTTCGGATTTCATCGTCGTACGAGGTGACGCCCGCAACGTTGTCCAGCACCTTTCGTCGTTCGTTGGCCGTCATCTTGGCCAGACTGGTGACGTCGCCCTGCAACACGATGTTGTACCCGTCGGGCCGTGCATTGGCGGCCCCCAACAAACGGTGAAACACCTTTTGCGTGCTGTCCTCGCCGTTGAGTTTGTACGTCGTAACGGGGTTGTTGGAGGACGTCAAACGGATGCTCCTGGACATTCGAATCTCATCTTTGTCCAATGGAAGGCGACGACGACCGTTGCTCATCACGGGGTTGGCGAACACCAGGGTGGCAGAGCATTCTCGCGCTGGTTTGGAATTCTTCCCGCCGTTGAAGATGAGGTCGGCCGAATTTTGTGCTCGGATGACGCGGTTGGATTTCGGACCCAAGACGAATTGAATCGCATCACCGCAGTTGGATTTACCCGAACCGTTCGGACCCGTGATGGCGGTGAATCCACGGTCGAGAGGAACGGTGACTTCACCTTTGAACGATTTGAAATTGAGCACTTCAAGTGATTTCAGATACATCCCTATCCCCCATGCGATGGAACTTTGTTCGCATCACTTTCCCCCCACCCATTCTTTACAGGATTTAAACAATCCGAACTTCAGAGGCTCAGTGCCACGGTTTTCAGGAGGCGTGTCTCATCGCCGTGACGACTCAGAAAACGCCTTGGTGGTTACACTTCTTACAGCCGGCGCCTTGGCAGTACGGGCAGGTCGCCATCACCAGCAATTTGCTGCGACGACGACTCATTGCCAAATCCTTGTCAGAATTCAAAAAACGAGAGCGTTCAACGCGGTCAAGTGAACGTTTGTCATGTTTTTCGGAGTTGAAGAAGGACGACCGAAATGCACCTGCCTTTTCTCGACGACGTTCAAGTTTGTCCCGTGTTTGTGTCACCGCCTCGGCCTCCCAGTATTTTGGGCCTCGAATCATGATGACGCCAAACACTGCGAACATGATTTGAACGACCCAAGGTTGGACGGGGAACGGAAACAGCGTCGCCAAACCCTCCGAACTGGCCGGAGTGGGAAGAAGTGAGAAGCGGTCCAACACCGCCAGGGAGCAAAGAACTGCCCCCATAGCGAATCCTACTTTTCGAAGACGTCGGGCCCAGCCTTTGTTTTGAGGAAGCTCGAACCCGTACACGAAAAGAAACAGGCCTTCCATGAGCATCAGCACATCTGCTCCCGACCACTGCCCGGTTTCCCCAAGGCAGTAGGACGTCCCGCTCGACCGGAGCTCCTCCTCAACCTTGTCGAAGGAACAACTCGGATCAAACATGAGGAAGGCATCGAGTTTGTAGCCCTCTGCTCCGTCGATGACACGAGGTGCAACGCTTCCAAATTGGACGTTCAAAAAGACGAAGATCATCATCGCTGCACCGAACAGGGTGAGGATTTTTCTCAGCGACAAACCAAACATGCAACGGTCCTCCATCTGTCCAGTTGATGCTGATTGATAGGGATTCCGAGAGGTGTTCGCCTTGGAGACTGGCCATCATGGTCAAGAAGGGGGAGGCCGAGGGAAACCTGCGGGAGGAAGAGGAGCTGGCACACATCGCCATCATCGGCAGCGGAATTGCGGGGCTCTTTGCCGCCTCCAAACTCGCTGACGCAGGTCACGACGTCACCGTCATCACAAAAAAACGGCCGAAAGATTCCTCAACAAACTGGGCTCAAGGCGGCATTGCGGCCATCCTCGACAAAACCAATCGCGACGGAATGGAGGCGCACGTGCAGGACACGCTGAGTTGTGGAGATGGAGCCTGCGACGAAACGGTGGTCCGTAGCATCATTGAAGAAGCGGGAGAACGCATTCAGGACCTCATTCAAATCGGTGTGGAATTTGAGAAGGACGGCGACGGGTCGTTTTCCTTCGTTCGCGAAGGTGGACATTCCTCGAAACGCATCCTGCACGCAAAAGACGCAACCGGAAAGGAAATTGAGCGGGCGTTGACCTCCTACGCTCGCTCGCACCCAACCATCACCCTCAAACCGAACACCTTGGCCATTGATCTGATTCAACGACAACACGGGCATCCAGAAGAAGGGGTTGCGGGCGTGTGGTGCCTCGATCAGGAGACGCAGAACGTGATCACGGTCGAAGCCGACGCCGTCGTGTTGGCCACGGGCGGAGTTGGGCGGCTCTGGAAGGAAACCACCAACCCCGACGTTGCGACCGGGGACGGTTTAGCAATGGCCTATAGAACGGGAGCATGGGTTGATGATATGGCCTACATTCAATTCCATCCGACGGCGCTCTCCTCCCCGGTTGAACGACCGTTCTTGATTTCGGAAGCCGTCCGTGGAGTCGGCGGCGTTCTGCTCGATGAACAGGGGATTCAAGCGTGGGAACACGCGAAAAAACACGCCGAGAAAGCGGGTCAACCGGCACCCAATCCCGGTTCGTTCTCGTTCACCCTGAACCACACGCCGGAAGGTTCCATGGCGACGAGGGACATCGTTGCTCGCGCAATTGACCAGCAAATGAAAAAACAGGGAACCACCCATGTCTATCTCGTAACCAGCCACCTTGACGAGCAACTGGAGGAGAAATTTCCGACCATCGCCCGCCGCCTGAACGAGGAAGGACTGAGTTTGGGACGCGACCCCATCCCCGTCGTTCCTGCGGCGCACTACATGGTGGGCGGGATACGAGTTGACGACATCGGCCGGGCCTACCTCAGACGCACGCAGGCACCCATGCCCCACCTGTACGCCATTGGCGAGGTCGCTTGCACCGGCATGCACGGCGCAAATCGGTTGGCATCAAACAGCCTCTTGGAAGCCGTGGTCTACGCTCAACGAGTAGCATCGCATCTGATCGAACATCCCCCACCCGCTTACAATGGAACCCATCCAGGATGGCGAGCGGACGGGTTGGGCGCCCTAAGAGAGCACGCGCCCATCATTCACGATCGAACCAGTTTGGTTCGGACCATGTCTCAAGAGGTCGGCATCGTTCGTTCAAATCAACGACTCAAGCGAGCAAAGCGACGCCTTGATCTCCTTGGCAACGAAGTTGAGATGATGTGGAAGACCTCGTTGCCAACACGCGAACTCGTTGAGTTGAGAAACCTCTGCCTGATCGGAAAACTGGTGGCAGAGGACGCACTCGAGCGAACCGAAAACAGAGGTCTGCACTACAACGCGGATCTTGTCAAGGATGGCAGACCTGAACCAACGACGCAAGCATCTGATTGACGGGGACCGACAACCCAAAGGCTTCCGCCCGTTGAACCAACGCTTGGTTCAATGCACCGATTTCGGTTCTGCGTCCAGCCTTGATGTCTTGAAGCATGCTGCATGTGTTGTCCCTGGTGAGGGTCAGCACCCGTCGCAGTTGTGCCTCAAATTCAGATTCTTCTGGCACCGATACGCGTTCCATGGCGGCCACCTGAGCCGCCTCCCTGTAGACCATCATGCACGTGTCAAACAGCGTCCCTTCGAGGAGTTCACCGTTTTTGAGACCAGCCAACGCTGCGATTGGGTTGATGGCCAAGTTCAGGAGAACCTTTTCCCAGACCAGTGCAGATGCGTCTTCGTGAACCGTGGGGTTGAGGCCGGCATCGCTCAAAACGTCCACCAGGGATTCGAGCTGAGCACGAGACGGGCCGAGTGGGGGTGCAGCCAGACCGATGCCACCCAGACCCGCCCAGACGACGACTCCCGATTCGTGGGTGTAGGCGCCGTGTGTTGTGCTGGCCGCCACGACGTTCTGGGGACCGTGGATTTGAACCAGCGTCTCGGTATGACCCAGACCGTTGGAAAGGGCCAACACCACCCCGTTCGGCTTGAGAAAGGTTGAGGCCACCTGCGCAAGGTGCTCAACAGCATAGGACTTGCAGGCCAGCAGCACCGCATCAGAGGAGGCCAACAATTCCTTCTCAACCGGGAGTTCTTCACAGGAAAAGAGGAACCTCGAGGCGCTTACGTCCATCGAACGTTCACCGTCAACGGTCAAGCCTTGCAGCATTGACAATGCCCCTCGTTCGCCTCTGACGTGAAGGTGGAGCTCGACGTTGGTCGACGCCAGCGATGCAGCCACCACCGAGCCAATGGAGCCGACGCCGAGCACAGAAATCCGAATACGATCCCCTCATTGATAACTCGAAAGGTGCAGCACCACCGAGCCCGATTCGTAGGTCAACCACATCGTTGCCAACGGTGCCGATGGAGGTGTCAAATCAAACAGCGTGTCACCGGGGGCAAGGGCCTGTCCGTCCCAATTGTGGCCCCAGTCCTCACCAAAGCTGCCCCCACGATCAAGACGGAACGGGATGCTGGTGTTGCTCGGATTGTGCAGGGTGAAGGTGTTCATTCCCGTGTTCAGGACCGTTCCTCCGGTCGCAACGGCCCACGGTGTCGTCCAGAAGCGCGTGGTGGTGTTCATCCACGAGATCAACAACTCAGGGCCCTCAACAGCGGTAAAGGAAAGAGCCGGATACGGGTTGAAGGCCTCCTTGCACAACGTAAGGTTGGCCCCGTCAGGCACCAGCAACGTCAGGTTTTGGTCCGCCTGAATCAGCGGACCCGAGGTTCGAACGTCCATGTCCCAAATCCAAGCGCTTCCGTCCTGCGGCCGAGCCGGTGTGCTGATGCTGGCATCGATGGGACAGTGGTCCAGATCTTTGGACAACACACCGTGTGACAGGAGCGCCCCCCACGTTGGGCCGTCGTCTGCGTAAATCGTCCATCCACCTTCGGGAACGTGCGCAACCGTGGTGCGGCGAGGAGGTGAAATCGGGGCAAAGGTGTCGTTGTTGAGGGTCAACACGCTCATGGACGGTTCAAACACGAGCGGATCCAGACCTTCAAGACAGAACTTGGACGGAGTTTGGGTGAGATTGGAGACGGCCTCTGGGCCGCCCACCGGCGTTACAAGTTGGGTCTGCAAGTCATTGATGCTCGAGTCTCCAACGCTGATGTTCAACCGAGTTGAATCCATCAGGGTCCCGTTTAATTCAATGCAGCGATGCATGTAAGGGCCCACCGACACATCGTACCAGTGTCCTGCAGGCACCACGGCGAGTGCGGGTCGAACCCTGACCTCCTCGACCTCGTAGACCCCGTCCAGGTTCACAACATAGCTCAGATTTGCCATGGTGGGCTGTTCAGGTCCGGTCCATGTGAGATTCATCCAAAAGAAGGCCGTTCGCTGAGGGAGCAGATCTGCGCCGCAGCCCTGTCCGTCGATGTCGTACGTGTCTTCCCCATCGCAGTCCCACGTCACGGTCCAACCTTGACCGGGGGTCTCCAGATAGGCGGTGACAGCGTAGGGCTTCATGAGCGCAGATGGATTGTTGATGCGAACCTCGGTGCTCGACAGCCACGTGCCGTCGTCCTGAAGCGTCGCTGGTTCAGGTGAGGGCAACCGGTGATTCAACGGGTCGTCCCAGGTTGATTCGTGCAAAACGGGTTGTGCGGCGGGCAACAGGAGCAAAAAGACGAGGAGAACCAACAGGCCCATGCGGCTGTGGTCAGCTTCGGTCAACCCCTCAGTCTCGTCGAGAATGAGCGGAACCCGCAGGTCGTTTCCGAAGAAGAAGACCAGCGGAAGCAAGAGAGCAAACACAAGGTACCAGAGTGAAAATTGATCGAACACACCGAACACGTAGGCGCAAAACAGCATGGTCACCAAAATCAGGGTTTGCGTGCTGGAACTGCGGGCATCGAACAATCCCATTCGAGCGATGAGGAGGCGACCCCCGGGAAACGTTGGGATGGGAAGAATCGAAATCCAAGCAAAGAGGAGCAGCATTCCGCCAGCGTGGACCCAAGGATGAGCCCAAAGCAGACGAATGAAGGCATCGTTGGAAAGGAAACCTTCCGCCAAAAGCGACAGGAACAGGGGCGGGGTGGAAATCAGCGGCATGGTGGATGAAGCGAGATATTCGGGTGTAAGGCTCATCCCTGCGATCATCATGATGGCGCCCGTCCCGCCCAACACCAGCGGGACGCTCAGCGCCGTGTACCCCAGAGATGCTCGATCGGGCCACGGTCGAGCGTCCATACGAGGCATGGTGGGGATCAACAAAAGACCGAAGGGCCAAAACAACCAGTTCGAGGGGAACAAGCCCAACGCATAGAGAGCGATGGTGAAATCAGGGACGGGCATCAAATGCCCACTTCGCACACCGTAGCGTCCTGCCACCGACCGTTGTACCATCGAGGCCACGAACAAGACCGACAAAACGGGCAACGTGTAGCCCAAGAGCGCATCGATGAAAGCCGAGGAATGGAACCATCCCTCGGTGGGACGGGCGTTCGACATCCAATGGTCACCTGCAAGGGTGAGCGTGAGCAACGACAGCCCCCAAAACAGCAGGACCGTGTTCCGTCGGGGAAATTGGCGCTCAGGTGCGGGGAAAACAGTGACCACCCACTGTTCGTCCTTGGTCAGTTTGGCCATCCAACCCAATTTCTCAAGATGCACGTTGAGACGAACGATGTCGGCGTGAACATCATCGGAGGAGGGAGCGATTTGCCAAGAAGGCCAGCGCCCGCCGTTTTTCTGGAGCACATCCACGTACTCGCTGAGGGTGGATGCAAGGAGGTCGTGCTGGGACCACGCCTTCTTGTGGTGGGGCAAACCCGTCTCGATGTCCGGCGTTGATTCGTCCACGGTTCAGCCCCCTTGTCGCAGTGGTGCGGCCCATCCTCCATGAATCCCTCGTCGGGAATCGTGGGGCTCACTTGTTCTTGAATCGCTTCAAACGGAACGTTTCTTCGCGTTCCATTTCTTCAAGTCGGAGTTGGATGAAGACCTTGGCTTCTTCAAGTTCAGGGATGACCTTGAATTCGAGCGCATTGACACGCCGTTTCGTGGCCTCAATCTCGGCCAACAGACGCTTCAAAGTCGCTTCCATCTCAGAGGCTGTGACGATTTTTTCGATCAATTCGCTGAAGGAATCGCTTGCTTCGTCGATGTAGGGCGANGANCCGATGAACCCGATGCCACGCTCGGCAAAGGTCGACTTCAGATTTGTACCGCTCACGCTTGGTACCACGACGCCCATGATGTTGCGCCGTTCAACCTCCACCTCGGGATGAGCGGAGTTGGCGATGGCGGCGGCACGCACGGCAAGACCGCCTTCGATGGCGTTGGCAAGGTCGATGCGGGTTTTGGCCAGTCGGTACGCTTCAGTCAAGTCACGCTTGGCTTCGATCATCTCCGAAAGCAAGGTTCGAAATTCATGAAACAGTCCGTCTCTCTTCATTTTGAGAAGTTTGTAACCGTTCTTGGTTTGCTTGATTCGACCTTTGAGTTTGATGAGTTCGCTGCGGGTTGGTTTGATGTCCAGTGCCATGCTTCCTCACCTCCTTTGCTTCACTTCGCTCCGAGTTCACTCGTGGTTCTCCGGATGGTACTTGTTGATGAGTTCCTCATCGAGACGCACGAGATACTTTGTATCGATGTTGGCCATAAGCTTCCAGCAGAGATTGAGCGTTTCGTCAATGGTTCGATCCTCGTCTCGGGATTGGCGCAGGAACTGGTCCTCAAACACACCCGAGAAGTCCAGGAGTTGCTTGTCACGCTCGTTGAGGGCGTCTTCGCCGACGATGGCAACCAGACCGCGCAGTTCTCTGCCTTGGGCGTAAGCGGCGTACATTTGGTCACTGACCTTTTTGTGGTCGTCGCGGGTGGTCTTTTCACCGATGCACGAACCCATCAAACGAGACAGCGATGGCAGCACGTTGATCGGCGGATAGATGCCTTGCTGATGCAACTCACGGCTGATCACAATTTGGCCTTCCGTGATGTATCCGGAGAGGTCAGGAATTGGGTGCGTGATGTCGTCGCCGGGCATGGTCAAAATCGGGAATTGGGTGATCGACCCTTTCTTGCCCTTCACGATACCTGCACGCTCGTACAGCATGGCCAGGTCGGTGTACATGTACCCGGGGTATCCACGTCGTCCGGGAACTTCTTCACGGGCAGCACCGATTTGTCGAAGTGCATCGCAGTAGTTGGTCATGTCCGTGTAAATGACGAGAACGTGGTAGTCCTTCTCAAACGCAAGGTATTCGGCTGCGGTGAGAGCCAGACGTGGCGTAATGATGCGCTCAACGGCTGGGTCGTCAGCAAGGTTGACGAACAACACAGCGTTCTCCAAAGCGCCGGTGCGCTCCAAATCGGAGCGGAAGAAATTGTATTCCTCAGCGGTGATGCCCATGGCGCAAAAGACAACGATGAATTCCTCATCCGAGCCCTTGAGCTTGGCCTGGCGCGCAATCTGCAACGCAATGTCGTTGTGGGGTAGACCCGATGCTGAAAAGATCGGAAGTTTTTGGCCGCGAACGAGCGTTGTGCAGCAATCAATGGCCGAGATGCCCGTCTGGATGAAATCGTGAGGAGACTGTCGGCTGTAGGGGTTGATGGCGGCTCCAATGATGTCGGCTTTTTCTTCAGCGACGATTTCGGGGCCACCGTCTCGGGGTCGCCCAGCGCCGTCGAGAATGCGTCCAACCAAATCCGTGCTCACGGGGAGCTTGAACACATCACCCATGAACGTAACACCGGTTTCTCGGTTGATTTTGTCTGTTCCCTCGAACACTTGGACGATCACAAGGTCGTCTGAAGTGTCCAGCACCTGGCCGTTTTTGATGTCGCCGTTTGCCAAACGGAGGGTTACAATCTCACCGAACGCAACGGGTTCGGTTTTGTTCAAAAAGGCCAGGGGGCCCTTCACGTCGGTAATGGTTCGGTATTCTTTTCCAGTCATCTTCATCCTCTCCTCAGTTGGCCTCCACGGCGCTGGCAATTTCTTCGGTCATCTCCTTGACCATGGCATCGATTCGCTCGATGTAGCCGTCCTCGAATCGACCTCGCATCAGGTTCGAGCGAGCAGGGACGTTCACGACATCGTTGAGCAGGGCTCCGTCAGCCATGGCGTTTTTGGCCGATTCTTGGAACGAAAGTATGGCTTTGGCCATTTCGTATTGCAGTTTGATATCGCAATAAGCGTCGACGGGGTCAAACCCGTTCTGCTGCAGGAAGAACTCCCGGATCATACGTGCGACCTCAAGGGTCAACTGCTGATCGACGGGCAGTGCATCGGAACCCACAAGTTGGACGATTTCTTGCAATTCGGCCTCAATCTGAAGTAGACCGCTGATTTGCGTTCGGATCTCAGGGAAGTCCTGAGCGATGTTGTCTCGGAACCACTGGTCGAGACTCTGTGGGTAGAGGGAGTACGAGTTGAGCCAGTTGATGGCTGGGAAGTGACGTTGTCGAGCCAGTCCAGCGTCGAGACCCCAGAACACCTTGACGATGCGAAGGGTTCCTTGAGAAACCGGCTCTGAAATATCACCACCGGGCGGGGACACAGCACCGATGACGGTGACGGACCCATCGTCGCCGTTGAGGGTTTCAACACGACCGGCGCGTTCGTAAAACTCTGCGATTCGAGAGGAGAGGTAGGCGGGGTATCCTTCTTCACCGGGCATCTCCTCAAGTCGGGACGAAATCTCACGCATGGCTTCAGCCCAACGAGAGGTGGAATCAGCCATCAGGGCAACGTCGTAGCCCATGTCTCGGAAGTACTCAGCGATGGTGATACCGGTGTAAACCGATGCCTCACGAGCAGCGACCGGCATGTTTGATGTGTTGGCAATCATGACGGTGCGGTTCATCAAGGGCTTCCCCGTGTTCGGGTCGATCAGGTGAGGGAACTCGTCCAACACTTCTGTCATCTCGTTGCCACGCTCACCGCATCCGATGTACACCACAAGCTGGGCGTCGGAGTACTTAGCGAGCGATTGCTGCGTGACCGTTTTTCCCGAGCCGAACGGTCCGGGGATTCCTGCCGCACCGCCCTTGGCAAGCGGGAACAAGAAGTCAAGGATGCGCATGCCAGTGACAAGCGGGGTGTCGGGTGCATACTTCTGCGTGAACGGTCGTGGGGTACGCACGGGCCATTTCTGCATCATCTGCAGTTCGCTGCCGTCGTCGAGCACGCACACGGTTTGAGTGACGTTGAAATCACCGGATTCAATGGATTTTACCTTGCCTCCCTTGCCGGGTGGAACCATGATTTTGTGAACGATCGTTTCGGTTTCTTGGACGTGACCGATGACCTGTCCGCTGGCGACGTCGTCGCCCTTGGCCACTTGAGGCTCGAAGGTCCAGGTTTTCTCCATGTCAAAGGCGTCGGCGTCAACACCACGCGTGATGAAAACACCCATGACTTCCTCCAGGGTGGCGAGCGGTCGTTGGATTCCGTCGTAAATCTGAGTCAGGAGCCCCGGACCCAGCGAAACTGAGAGCGTTTCTTCCGTGTTCAACACGGGTTCACCGGGGCGAATGCCTGAGGTGTCCTCGTACACTTGGATCACAGCTTTATCGCCGTGCAGTTCAATCACTTCGCCCATGAGGCCTTCGTGGCCAACACGGACAACGTCGTACATTGCGGCGTTCATGCCCGTGGCGGTCACCACAGGTCCCGAAATTCGGTAAATCACTCCTTCATTGCTCATTTTTTCTTCCTCCTGTTGTTGGTTGGAACATCATTTCCACAGATCGACTCCTATGGCCTTGCGAATGGTGTCTCGCAAGGTGGTGTCTTCCTCCGTACCGATACCGAGAACGGTTGGAGATACAGACGCCGACAATTGATCTCTCAATCGGTCGGGCACGGTGGCCATCACGGCGGAGTCGACCACCATGATACCAACGGACTTGTTGTTGAGCAGCGAACGAAGCGTGGTGTGCAATTCGTCTTCGCTGTCTGGATTGTGAAGATTGGACAGGCCAGCAAGCTGGAAGCCGAGGGTGAACGCTGGTGAACCGATGACTGCGATATCCATAATTTCACCTCAAAGAACGTGCGCCTCGAGCACTTCAGCAGGTAGGCCTGCCAGCCGGCCTCGGACGATCAGTCGCAGGTCCGAAACTTCCTGAACTTTCATAGCGATGTAGTGGATGATGGGAAGGGCCGATACAGGATGGAGGTAGCTCATCCGTTGCATCATGGCGTATTCCCTGGCTTTCATCCACGTCACCACTGGGTCAAGGCTGCGACTCGTTTCAGCCTCCTCTAGCACCGCTTCAAATGCAGCGTTGTCAAATTGGTCGCCAGCACGCAGCAGGTCGAGCATGGCCTCTTTCCCCGCCGAAGCGATGGTCGAAAAGGCACGCTTGGGCACCAGTCGACCGCCAGGAATCAGCAGGGTCACAAGCCGTTCGTTGTCGATGCCCACAGCGTTGGCCTCGAGGATGTTGACGATGTTTTTGTGGTCGATTTCAGCGGCAAATAAGCGCGACAGGAAGCGTGCAGGTGCTCCTTTTGATTGGAGAAGTGCCCGTTGGGAGGCGGCGTAGTAGTGCCGGTCCAAGGCGTCCTCGTAGTCGGCCAGACTGCCGTTCTCTGGGACCTTGGCAAGTGCGGCCCCGAAGGACTTTCGTCGCATCAATACGGCGGCAGACTTCATGTCATCACAGCTTTCCACGACCTTGAGCCACGGCGTGTTGACGTCGTTGATTTCGGGAAGGATGCTGTTGCCGACTTCTTCCACAGAGACTTCGTTGTGGATGGCCCGAAACACCGCTTTTGCGTTTTGATATTCGAACCTCGACGTGTAGATTTCGATCAGCGGGCGAATCGTCTTGTTCGACATGTTGACCATTTCTGTAAGTTCGCCTTCGAGGTTGTGCGTCAATGCCGCCTCAACCAAATCGCCACCGGAGAGTTTTCCGGCGTAGAGGTCAATTTCGGTCCGATAACCGATATCACCAACGGCCACCGTCAACTGGTCCACGGATTGGTTGATGAGTTGACGAAGGCGTGCTCGGTCAGCCAGCTTTTGTCGTCGCGCCTTGGCGCGAGAGACGACATAAGGGGTGTTGCCGAGCATCATGTCTTCACCTTGTTCATCCAAACAGTTTTTCATTCACGGCGGCGAGTTGACTCGACCATGCTCGCTCAAGCATGTTGTCAAATCGCATGTCAAAAGAGACGGAGCCGTCCTCGGCTTCCAAGATGAAACCGCCCAAGCCGTCCACGCTTTCGCCAACCTTTCGGTCCCCTGCCTCTTTCGAGATAGCGGAACGGTCAACCTCCACGGGACGAATCACGTACTTGCCTTTGGCCAGCTTCTTGGAACTGGACAGGAGGGACTTGAGCAACGCTGCTCGTCCTTTCATGCCGGGGTCGGCGATGCGGGTGCGTGCTGCTTCAAGCGTGGCGTCCAGCACCTTCCGACGGGCGATCAAGACGTCCTTTTGATTGGACTGTCGAGCGCTGGCCACGGTTTCCCGGGCGATTTGCTCGGCTTCCTTTTCCGCTCGTTGTTGGGCGTGTTCTCGCAGAGTGTTGGCTTTAGCGTCAGCGTCGGCAAGCAGTTGCTTGGCTTCGGCTTTGGCCTCTGCAATCAGTGCTTTTGCGTCGCTTTCAGCGGCCGCAGCAATGTCGTTGGCAAGTGTTTCTAAGGTCATCGTATCGTCTCCATTGTTCGTCGTTCAAAGTCGGGCAGAGCCCAACCGTCGACCACCGTCCTCAGTTGAGGAAGAGTGGAAGGGCACCCAGAATCACGATGGATTCTGGGAGAGCGGTGAAGATCAGGGCGACACCGAACTTGCTGCCGTCTTCGGCGAGCATGCCGACAGCAGCGCTGCCGATGGCGGCTTGGGAGAAACCTGCACCGATGGCAGCGAGGCCAAGGGCAAGTCCGACACCAACGTCGCCAGTCATTCCGTCTGTTGCACTCGAATCGGTCGTTTCTTCAGCAGCGACACCTTGGGCGACCAAGGCGAGCGTTGCCAAAACGATCAGCGTGCGTAGGCTCATTTTTAGGGTATTCTTGTTCATTTTTCTACCTCCTGTTTGTTGTCCATGGGACTATGATTGCCCCTCCGTATGGAGGGTGCGACCGCCAATCGGGGTAAAAACCCGACCGGAGCCGTCGTAGAACTTGCCCATCCACTCCACGAAGTGTAGACGGGCAGCGTGGATGCTCGGTGAGAGCAACCCGAGAGCGAGGGCGAATGCCTGAATGAAGATGAAGAGGACCAAACCGAGGACAATGGACACGACGCCACCGCCGGACCACATGAGGTCCCAGCCCATGGTGATGGACACCTCAGCAATTTTCACGCCGGCGACGCCAACACCCATGACACGGAGATACGACAGCGTGTTGGCCAGGAGGCCAAAGGTTTCGATGGGGCCCATGATGAGGCCGCCCGCCCATCCAAATTTCTCAAAGACCGCTAGGCCGATGATGAGACAGGCAACACCAACCAAGGTGGCGATGGCGTACGGTGTAGCGTCAAACACGCCTTGGTCGCTGGTGAGGAATCCGTAGATGTGGAGGGTGCCCGCAGTGAGGATGATGATCCAACTTCCTTTTTCGAAGAAGGCGGCCACGACGCCGTGGGCGCGTGCAACGTTGATGAAACCGAGGATGAAGCCAAACATCAGATGAGCGACGCCGAGGTAAACCGAGAGGAGAACGTATTCGCTCAAAGACGACGTGGCACGGTGGAAGGGAATGTGCATGTAGCTCATGTTGAGCGTGTCGGTGACGAACCCTGGGAAGGTGATGTTATCGTAGGTCCAAGCGTAGATTCCCGCAAGCGGTGAACCGTCGCCCATTTGTCCGGTGTCGTCCCACACAAAGCCGAAGCCTTCAGCGAACAAGAAGCCCCAGATCATGCACCACACGCCCATCCACTTGAGGATGGTGATGCCGTTTTTGGCCACGGGGTCGGCAGCAAAAGGCATCGTGCCCAACCACGTGCCGAGGAGGAAGATGATGAAACCGTACCCGAAATCACCGAGAATGAGGCCGTAGATCATCGGGAAGGTGAGCATGAGGAAAAACGTCGGGTCAAACGTGCCGTACGTCGGACGACCCACCAGGCCAACCATCAACTCAAACGGTCGTGAGACGGCGTCGTTCTCAAGCGCAACGGGTGGGGTTGGTTCGTGGTGGTCATGGTCGTGGTCGTGGTCGTCGTGATGATGGTCGTTCTCGAACGCTTCTATTTCCACGTGAGACGCCATCTCACCGAGCGCCGTCTTCACAACGTCGGACTTTGAGGAGGGCACCCATGCGTCCAAAGCAAACGCCTGACCTGACACGGCAAGCTGCGTTGGTGCCGTGTGAATTTCGTCTTCTTTGGTGAGATACTCGTGGATGGCAAGGATGTTGCGACCGTTGTCGCGAGCCCAGCGTTGGGCCTCCTCTGAGGCAGACAGCATGGTGGCTTCGACCTCGCTCCTCTTGGAGAGAAGTTGCTTGAGAGCTTCGTCGGCCGAACCGCTCATGTTGGGAATTTGGACGGGTTTACCACCGAGTTCGCCGATCGCCATCTGAACTTCTGCGCCTTCAGAGGGCAAGCAGGCGACGGCCACGATGCCCGGGGCGTGTGCGAGTTCGACGTTTTGAGCCAGTGAGCCAAACACGGACCGAGCCTTGCTGGCTTTCTTTGTTTCAGCCACGTAGACCTCGACACGAGACGAACCTGCGAGGAGGTCGAGGTCCATGTTGAGAGGTGCGAGTCGGTGGAGGAGGTGGATTTGTTCATCAAGAACTTCCAATTCACTTTCGGAGTCTCGGTGAGTGTCGAGAAGGTCGAGTCCAGATTGCAGTTCCTTCGCAAAGGAGCCATTGAGCAGTTCTTTGACACGCTCGAGCGGCACAGGTCCATCTGCATTGACGGGTTTGAACGCCGAGATCGCCGCACGAACCTTGGCGAGAAGGGAACTGACGTGATTGGCTTCCTCGGAGGCACTCGCTTGCCCGACCTTGACGCCGTCTTCGAAGTTGGTGTAGGACTCGATGTGAACGCATCCAAGTTCCGTGCACGCTCGCAGCACATCCGCCATTCGTCCGACCGGTGCGGCGACCGTAAGGCGGGACATGGCGACGGTGTCGAACATGCTATCGCCTCATTCGGATGCTAGAGCGTTAACGACGATTTCGACCGCCGAGTCTTGGTTGCTCGTGGAACTGGTTTCGATGCTGGCCACCTCTTTTGCACCAGCGGCTTTGACTTGGTCGGCCTCTCCTTGTGCCTTTGCACGTGCATCGTCCAGAATTTTTTGGGTCATGGCCACCGTTTCGTCAGCTGCGTCCTGAACCGTTTCCGAGGATTTACGGCGGGCGTCTGACACGATTTTTGATGCCTCTTCTTGAGCATCAGCGAGTCTCTTTTCAGCCGCTTGTTCAGCCGATTTGATGCTTCGAAGGACCTCGGACATACCCATGAAGAACACCTAGTGAGTTTTGCACCGAGAGGGGGTTTAAGAGTCTAACGGGGTCGGTGGTTGAAGCCCTCATTCGGGCTTGGTTGCCCGAAACCGACTCGCCATGCCGAGCGGGTACAACAAACGACCCTGCACGTTTTTGAAACCGACTTCCTTCATCATGTTTCGATAGTAGCCGTTGGTGCCGTAGTGCGTGTAACTCGCTGCCAAGCCTTTCCACGGATGATTCTTTTCTTTGGTGATGATCCTTGCCATGACTTGAACCACGCTGTTCATCCAAAGATATCCGAAAAAGCCGTGCACCTTGTTGGCTTTGCCTGCATCGCAGATGACCAACTGACCACCTGGCTTCAGCACCCGGTAGATCTCCCGCAGACCTTGGGCTTTGTCTTTGAAGTCGCGAAACGAAAAGAGGCAGAACACCATGTCGTAGGTGTTGTCGGGCAGGGGGATGTTCTCAGCAATCGCCTGCACATAATCGGCAGGACCTTCTCCGCGAGCAGCTCGGGCGCCATCCACCCTTGGCTGAGCCGTCGCAAGCATCTCTGGAGAGGGGTCGAGACAGGTAAGATCCATGCCAACGAGGTCCTCCGCAAAGGAACCAGGGCCGCAGCCGACTTCCAGCACCTTCATCCCCGGCCTGGCGTGATTGCGTACGTTTCGACGCCAGCGCTTGTCCTGACCAAACGTCATCCACGTGTTGACACGGTCGTAGTTGGGAATGGTGGCTTCAAGTTGGCCTTCGAGCACTTCCCAGGCCTCGGCGTCAATGCCCGAAGCATCGAAACCGCCTGTTGCTGCGCGCTCTCCCATGCATCATGGCGAACAGCCAACCGTTTTGGACATGTCGTTTTGCTTGTACGCTCGGTCAAGCGATGCGTTCCACGGTTTCGGGCGTGATGCCTTCTTCGGGCGTAACCCGAAACACAAGGATTTTCAGATTCTCGGGGGCGTTTCTGAATTTTGAAACGATCATGGAGTTCTCGAAATCGGTACCGATGGTTCGAACCTTGAAGGAAAGGACCATGTCTGCGATGGAGGAGAGTTCCTGCTTGATGGAGGGGTCCAGGCCGTCGGTCGACACCGAAATCATCAGCAAGCCACGAACCATCTGAGCGTGAGCCTGAAGCATACGAACCATCGAAATGACTCGTGCAGGGTCTTCCCTCTGCAAAAAGAAATCCAGGTTGTCGAGGACCGCCCTGAAGTAGGGGCCAAGACCCATGATTTCGTTGGTAACTTCCGTGAGGTAGTCTTGACTGCTGTCGTCGACGAATCGGGTTTGAGCCAGTCGTTGAATGTCGGCGAGTTGGAATCCTTCCAATCGGTATCGACTTGCGAGCAACTCTCGCTCGAGGACGTTTGAGTTGTACTCTTCACCGATGGTGCGTACGTTGATGTCGAGAGGCCAACTGTATTTTTTGAAAATACGGATGATCTCCTGCTGACCCTCGTCGGTGGCGATGTACAACGTGTTCTCGGGCTCCTCGGCGGGTGAGGTGAATTGCTTAGCGAACAGCTCGCTTCCCGAACCGGTCTCGGTGAAGGCCACCATCGTAAACCCGCGTGGAACACCGCCTCGCATTTCGTTGTCAAATTTGGGCACCCCGAAGGAGCCTACGGTGCCAAAGAAGTCCTCATCTTCGGGGTCAAACGTCATCTTTCTGGCCATCGTTCATCACCTAGAGAAGGACCACCTGTCCCCGGTCGACCAGATCCGTGCAGTACGTGTCAAGATTGGCCAGCACCAGTGGAGGTGTTTGGTCGGGAACATTGAGAATCACCGAGAGGACCTCGCGCTGGCGGAACGTGTTGATGAACGTGTGAAGGTATTCTGCTAGCATACGGTCATCGTTGTAGATGGCAAGAGCGTTGACGCTGTCGAGGAACACAAAATTCCGCTGGTTGTTCACCGTACGCAGTGTGTAAAGGGTTCTCAGCATGATGCTCTCCAGCATGATGGGGCTGTCGACGAAGGTGATGTTGGAATACGGGACATCGGTGCCACCCAACACACCTGAGGACACGAGGTCGAGAAAATGAATGCCCGATACGTCCACTCCGATGGCTTCGAAGGCCTGAATGATTTCAACGGCGCCACGGCTGGCTGAAATGTAGACGCCGCCCATCTCGAACATTTGCATCAGTGGAACCATGGTGCTTGCTGTCACGGCAAATGCGTTGGACGAACTCATACGAACCTGAACCGAACTGCCAAGAGAAACCTGAGTCAATTGCTCGGCGATTCGCTGGTCGAGCTCGAACACGATTAACCCCCCCAGCGTGTAGAATTGTCGTTGGAAGCGCCCCATTTCAACATCGGAATCAACATCACGCCGAGGGGTGTGAGTTCAATGGCGTGTTTGGCACGACTGTGCGCCGTTCCACGCATTTTCACGACCTGTAGAAATCGAAGGAGGTGCCCCATGCGCTCAGAGTCGCCCATCACGATGATGCCGTCCGCAATGGCTTCCTCGACGCCGAAGGACGACCAGTGAGCGTTTTCTGTGGCAGAAGTGATCTCGGAAATCAGGATGGTTGTGCACCCGAGCGTGGCCAGTTTCTTTCCGAGGGTGAAAAGGAAATCCCGAATCAGCTGCTCTGATTTGATCTTGTAACAGAGGGTTGTGACCGAATCGATGACGAGGCGGGTGACGCCGATCGTGTTGACGATATCGACGATGGACTTGATGAGTGCGTGGACGTCGTCGAGATCAAAGGAAGCTTTCTCGAGCCCAAGCCACGAGTACAACACGTCCATGTCAAAGACGTTGATGAGGCCCGTATCGACCATGTTCATGTCAAAAAAGGCGTATTGACGGATGTTTTCAAGAAGTTTGACCGAGGGTTCAGTGGCGGTAAAATGTGCGCAGGCTTCCCCAGCAAGCGCCCCGCGAACGAGGAACTCCATTCCCAGCGTGGTTTTGCCCGAACCGCAGGTGCCCGCTGCAAGAACCGTGGAGCCGTACGGGATACCGCCCCGCAAAATCTCGTCAAGTCCGTGGATGCCCGTCACGCAACGGTCTCGGGTGTATACGCTCGTCGGTTGCATGCTACCAACCGAGAGGAACAGCCCCGGGTTGATGAAGTGTTTGGACGGTGAGGGGCCCGAGTTGCTGAAATCAACCGCCGTATTCACCGGGAGTGGGGTTGTCCTCAAGAGACCATGAGGAAGAAGCGAATCGGTCAATTCCGTCCCACACCAAGGATTGGCCAGTGACCATGAAGAGTTGCGTGTCCCCTCCCCACTCGATGCGCACCACATCGGAAGGCGAGATTTCGTCCAACTGAGTGTAGCGCAAACTGAGGACACCGCGCCCGTCGGCAAGGCCGTTCAGTTGACCGACGCCGAGGAAGCCTCGGGCTCCAAGGTCAATGACATGCGTGGCGTTTCCAGCGGATTGGGATGAGACGTCGCCGGTGAGGATTGAAAGCGATTGTCCCGAGAGGACCCCCGACTGCATCAAGAGGTTGCTCGAGGACGAGCCGGAGGTGTGGTTGAACGACCATCCTATGAGCGACACTGCGAAGTCGTTTGGATTGGAAACCTCAATCCACTCCGGGCCGGAAGAAGCGGGGCGTACCATAACTTCAGTGATGTGGAGGAGGTTGTTTTTTCGACCACCATCGTGCACTTCCAACACCACACGAATCAATTCGCCGTCCTGCTGGAACGATCTGTAAGCGGTGGAACTCGAAGGGGCCGTTCCTCGCTCGGTTCCACCCGAAAAGAGGAAGCGTTTTTCGCGAGTCTCGTCGTCGCTCTCCACCACCTGAATGCTTAGATGCAAGCTCATGTCTTGGTCCAGCCCCAAGCCTTGGGCCATTCCGTCTTCGGTGACGTTGTGGAGCGCAGCGATTCGGTCCATGTCCAATCGATGATCGAGCATCAGGCCGGGTTGGACGCGCCCATCGTGCAGGGCCTCGGCCGAGGCGTGATGCCAATCCTCGCTTGAGTTGGCGTAATCCAACCCATCGGCGTGCGGAACGAACCACCCCTCGCCGGACGTCAAACGATCAAGTCCGAGGGAAGCCGCGCGATCAAGGCGATCGACGTCCGGGTCGTTGGAGCCCATTTGCAACTGAGCCAAGGACAGGAACGCCGTGAGGATCATCAAAAACAGCGTGAACGCCGAGAGGAATTCAATGACGGCGGTCAAGGCGTCTTCGTCCCGCTGGATGTGAGGGGACGGTCTGCGCATGAATCTACCAATGCTGCACAATTCATGAGGTTGCCGCTTTTTCAACCCGCGTCCGGCCGGCCTTCGGGTCGGTTGGCCCAGCAGCGTGAAAGGGGATTTCAAGCGATTTTCCCCCTTGCGAAGCGATGAGTCTTTGAATTACGGGTGGAAGGAGTAAACGATGAGCGAGCGCAAGCCAAGCAACGGTTCCAAGCAACGGGCGAGTCTTGGATTTGTCTTGATGCTCCTGCTCTCCTCGCTTGGGGCGCTGGCCACGGTGCCTGCAAGCAGCGCCGCATTGCCGGGTTCGATTGGAATCACTGACAGCGTTTCGCCGGTCCCGGATGGGTGGTACTCCTCCTTCGACACCATCCAGTTTCAAGCCGAATTGACCAATTATTACGCAGGAGCCTCTGGAAACGGCCGAACGCTGACTTGGTTTGCTTGCGACGGGGACATCACCGTCTCCCAGTGCAAGTCCACGTACGACGACACAGGGCAGTTTGCGGTAGGCAACGTACCCGGCCAGACGTCTCAAATCGCAACATCGACCGATCTGTGGATTCCCGGTCAAAGCGCAGAAGGTGTGTTCACCGTTCTCTACGCCTTTAGCCAAAACGACCAGATGGCGGCCGATGATGAGTTCAAGTTCACGATCAACCTGACCAACGATTTCGTCGATGTCATTGCCGACACCGCCCACAACCCACTCGAGCATCTTGATCATCTTGCGGTCTACGACGGCGAGAGCGTCCTCAACACCGACACCGAATACGTGTTCAAAGCCAAAGGTCAGTCCACGGTTTGCGGTGTGTGCACCTTTTCCGGCGACTTCGGATGGCAACTTTGGGACGCAGACGGCACCATGATGCTGAAAGAAGCCTATCGGACCGTCGACAACCTACCTGCATGGGGGGGCTACGACCCGTACAACCTCAATTTGCCCGCCTTCACCCACGGCCAAGAGGGACGCTACATGCTGAAGTTTGGATTGTTTGGCAGCAGCGGGAACCCCTACGGCGACCTCAACCCGGCCAACAATCTTGCAAGTTTCGAAATCGTGTTGGACGACACTGTTGATCTAAAGATTTTGGACGTCTATCCAAGCCACAACTCCGAGTCGGATCAGTTCTACTACGGCACCGAACGCGTGGTCTCCATCTTCGCAAACCTCGGCAACACGACGGTGGAAAACATCACGGTTTCCTTCGGGGTGTACGACACTTTGTACAACCTCGAGGTCGAGGATTCGTGCGACATTCCTTTCATGCACCCCGGGGAAACAGCCAGTTGCAGTTTCAACATGACGACGACGGGCGACGACCGTCTTCTCCGAGTGCAAATGCCCACGATCTACCAAAACGGTGAGGATGTTCGAATGGGTGACAACCTCTACCAGCTCAGCGTTGATGTGCGGGTCGGGGGCATCAATCCCTACGTCCAGACAAATTCAGACAACGATGTTTACCTGACCACCGACGACGTCGAACTGGTTGGGCGATTCAGTTCCATCGCCTCTCAACCCCTGAACTTTACGTGGCGTGAGGGGTTCTATGTCTGGGGCTACGGTCAAGCACTCAACCGCACGGGTGAGGCGTTTGGTTTGGGCCATCACAACCTCACTCTGCAGGTGTCGGATCCGTGGGGAGAAACGGAATACACGTACATCGAATTTGATGTCTTAAACTCGGTGGAAATCGATGCTGCGCCCTACGTGACCGGCAGCGCCATCACGGAGAACGACGCAACCTACACCCACGATGTCCTCTTACCCCATCTTGGGAAAAATTACGGTATCGGCGGCGGGGAGTCACCCCTGATGCTGGTGGATGTGTCGATCAACGCCGCATCCGAGGAGGACCCCGGATTGCGTGGTGTCGACCTCATGCTGAACCTGTCGGCGATCCTCCCCGACAACATTGATTTGAACACCGTGGATTTGAGGTATCTGCCCGACAGCGACAGCGTGGAATGGACCTTCATCGACGGGGTGGACACCTATGCGTTCAGCCCCGACCGAGACACGGTGAACGTCTCAATGACCAAGGACGGTGTGGTGCTGCTCATCGGTGAACTTCCTCACGTCGATGTCATGGCTGAACACGTTGAATGGACGCAACTTCAAGCGGGCCAGATTCGACTGGACTGGAGCCCTGTCGGAGATTTGTCCAATCCCTACGTCGGTGGGTGGAACATCTACAAAATCCAAGGGATATCCGGAACCACCGTGTTCCCCGAAACAGCCACAGGAATCAACGAAAACATCTGGGAAGAGTTGACTCAAAACACCCTTGTTGAGACGCTTCCTCTTGGCGTTGACGGATGGCTGGACCCGTCGGCTCTTGAAACCAACATCTGTGCCTCGTACGCCATTCTGCCGATCGACCGAGAAGGAAACCCAAACCTTCAGCGCGCCAACATCACCCGAGTTGACGGTTCCCCAGGACAACTCTGTGGTGATGCGGTTCCGCCCACCACCAACATCCTTGATTTGTCACACACGGTGACGTTCACCAACGATACCGAGTGCTTTGACCAAACCAAAGATTGGAACCGGTGCTACGAAGTTGATCTCGAATGGACATGGCCCAACCACGAACCGCAGGGGAACCTCACGTGGAACCTGTACCGTGTGGAAACCCAGCCTGCGGATGTGGACTTGAAATTCATTGAACCCATCTACACCAACCTCCATGGCGTTCCCGGGGAGGAAGCCGTCATCACTCAGTCCGGCATGGAACGAGACGGTGTTCTACCCTACAGAACCTACTACTACATCCTCGCCCCCATCGACAGCGTCGGCAACGAATTGATGGCCGCCAATTATCCCTCCAACAACATTGAACGCGTCCACATCGACGACGAATGGTGGGCGTACAATCAACACGTGATTCCACCCGAGCCCGAGCCACCCGAACCACCCCTTGGCATCCCTTGGCTGCAACAACTCAACGACGACATGCAATCCGAGGAATTCCAACTTTCGGGTGGAGTCTTGCTCGCCACCATCGTGCTAAACTTCATTCTCCTTCCGCTGTTGCTCAAGCGCCGAAAGCGACTCAAGCGCATCAACGAAGCCCGCAAGCGAAACGCTGCTGTGGCGTCCATGAACGACTTTGACGACTTCTTCGAGTGATGGCGCGGCAGGGGAGATTCGAACTCCCGAGGTGAGACACCACTGGATTAGCAATCCAGCGCAATGGCCAGGCTATGCGACTGCCGC
>PBMS01000004.1 GCA_002722695.1 Methanobacteriota archaeon | reverse complement strand
TCCTGATCGCTTGCACCTGTAGGATAGATGCCCACCCAAGCCTCGTTGTGGTTTGGGGGATCGTTCAGTTTGAAGCGGACGGGTTTACCGGGGACGGCTTCCAGCACCTGAATTGGTTCGTTTGAAGCAGATGTGGCGGTACGACCTTTGTTGAGGTGCCGTTGAATTCGAGTGGCAGCGTCGGATACTTGGCTTGTACTGCCCTGATGTACGATCTGAATATCTTCCCAACCTCCACTCGGCGCATGATCCCGGTTCCATTGTGCCGTGCCATTTTGCTGAGCACTCAGGTACTTCCCGTGACAAGACTTCAAACAGACGACGTTGTTGGCACGGAGTTCGGCTGTGAACTCTTCCCAGCCGCCCGGTGGTGCCGCTTCGCGATTGATTTGCACGCTACCGTCCGGCTGTGCTGAAACGTACTTGCCGTGCGCACTCCTGAGTGTGATTTTACCGCCCTGACGCTCCTCGATATGGAAATACTCCCACGCACTTGCAACATCACGGTTCCATTGCGCACTCCCGTCGGGTTGAGCACTCAGGAACTTTCCGTGCACGCTGCGGAGGGCAATTTGTGCTATTGCGAGCCCCCCGACATGGGTGCTGCTGGTGGTTGAGACTAACCAATTCTTCGGTGGTGATCACGAAGGGGTGCGAACGTGGCGGCAGCTCAGGCTCTGCTCGGTCAAGCAAAGGGTACGGACGCGTGAGTTTCTCACGCAAGGGTGAGAAAGAATCTACAATTAGCCCTTGTGAATGGAGATTTAACTAAATACGACCTAAATGTATTTGCCAATATGAAGGCTCCTGTCATACTCGTGTCAATCGTTCTAACTTTGCTTGTTATTCCGGCAGCGAGTTCAACTCCAATCGAATTTAGTGAGATAGATGAGGATTTTGAAGGATGTTTTGGTGAAAATACACAAATTTGGGCAACTCTTTACGGTGGCACCCTGTATGCCGCCGGAGAAAACATTGCGAATTTGAATCCTTACGAGCCCGGAGAAACATGGGAGATGAGCATTCAAATTGGTGAGCCAAATCCTGATGACCCCCGTAGCGGTTCATACCCCGACGGTAATGTAATGTTTCATCTTATAGTCAATGATGGAATATTGTCCAGTGTAAATAACGAAACTGTAGTTCTAGACAATGGTAGAAGATTAACTTTCAACGAAACCTTCGTTGATGAGAATCCTGCCATCAACCATGGGATATATTTCAATTTCACATTCCCTACTGAGCTCTCTGGGATGCATCAAATCGATTTTGATATTTATGCAATGGAAGACGACGGTGACGGTATGGTGAGTGAAGATGACAAATGCAGTATCAACCAGTACCGATATGCCTCGTTTTCAGTATTCGACAATAAATTTGGGGAATATCATCACGGCTTCGTCAGTAATGATGAACAGGCATCTGCTTGTTATCAATGGGCTTTTTTCAACTGGGATCAAGTCGATGAATCACTTTTCACATGGGGTTGTCCCTACATGGATTCGACAGAAGAACCGAGTGATGACAAGGCTTGGGATGAACGTCTGAAATCATTGAATCCTAACGCCTTTGATGTTATCTCGATATTTTTAGTGTTCGCGATTCTTGGAAATATTGTTATGGTCATTTCCGTGTTAAGATTGAAGAAATCCTCAAATGAAACTCTTCACAATGAAGAAGAGATCTCCAGAGTTGAAAACTCAAAGAAAACGGCTGAGCCACGTTCAGAGCCTGTCACATTTTTAGAAATTCTTGAATCTCTCGATGCACATCTCAAAGAAGCTATCGGGGAAGCGAATTCCCTTCGCGAAGAACTTGAAGAGACAAAGACAAGGGTGGAGACATTAGAACACGAAGTCCAAGAAAAGGATGATTTGATTGATGAGATCAAGGCCAGTAAATCCTCTTTCAGCGAGCAAATGGATAATCGTTCAAAAAAAGAAGAAGGAAAAAGCCTCTCGCTAACAGATTCGGTCATGGTCGGTGATTCCATCATAGGCGGCGTAAAGATTGACAAGCAAATCAACAACGATCCTGAAGCCATTGCTAGAGCGGTCATCGATGCCTTCCGTGCTGGGAGAGGGGACGAGTAAGGATTAGAACAAAACGCATACAAGCTTTGAACTAAAATTCACACCGTATCTTGTGGGTTGATACAAATAACCGACATACCATGTTCACGAAATCGCAAGGGATTTTCCGAATACCTTCTGTATTTTTTATGGCACTATAAGGGGGGTTCAGTCCCCCAGTACTGAGCCTACCCTTTGCTTGGACGGGTAAGCAATGGGCCCCCACTGAATAGAAAACGGGTTTAATTTTATGTTGCGGGCATAAATAGGGTTGCTATGCCTGAGCGTGAAAAGCCCAAAAATCCAGGGCAAGCGTTGGCATTGATGGGCTTTTTGATAATGATAGTGGGTTCCTTTGTTTACATCAGCAGTATTAGTTGGAATGGCTGGGGCGCACCAACTGTCCCTGAATGGGCCGACTTCATGTGCTATTCATCTCTAGCTGTTGGGGCGGGTTTAATGATCTGGAGTCTCGTTCTTGACCACAGATACTCACGAACTATTGAACTTAGTTCGAAAAATGAGATTGACTCAACTGAAGAGCATCTTGAGAAAAAGAAGCCGAAATTATGGCAATACATTTTATTCATCGGTGGCATAGATTTGGCGATAATGATTTTCTCTTTATAATGCAATAACAAATTGATTCGGATATGTTGCAAGGGGTCATCTGAAACCCATTTACATTTTATTTTCCGATACAAAGGGGATTCATTGGGCCGATACAGACGCTACCCTCTGTACGGGCACCTGTTGAAAAGGGACCGATTGCTTCATGCACGGTTGCGTCTCATGGCAATCATGGTCGTCGACCTCTTGTGCACGCTCGGGTTCTTTGGCGGCATCGTCTACCTCGCTTTTCGTCGAATGGGGCGCTTTAGAACCAACTACAACACCATGCTTCAGAGCGTAGCTGAGCATTTTGGCTTCGGTTTCAATCCGAACCACGCATGGAACGGGACCGTCATGAGCGGGATGTTGAACGGCTATCGCTGCAGAATTTGGTTCGAAACCGTTCGACGACGAAGCAGGCGAAATCGGAGCTCAACGTATTTGCACGCCACCATCACCCTCAACACGCCCCAACAGCTTGGCTTGGCAATCTCACCCCAAGGCATGCTCTACGAGGGCCTCCGTCTGCCCGACGGCCTAACGGGGAACCAAGACATCGTCGTCGGACAGGACGATTTCGATTCCATGTACAGAATCAAAGGGTTCGATGAGGCAGCGGTTCGCGCCTTCCTTACGCCGCCTCGCGTGCTGGCTGTTCTACAAACCCAGCAATCCTTGGGCACCCTTGAGCGCCTGTCGATCACCGACACCGAGGTCTCGGTCCGATTTCCAGGCGTGATGTCCGACATGCAAGCGGTCTCAGCTTCAACCTCTGCAGTGGTTTGGCTTGCGGGGCAACTCGAGTCTTGAACAGGGTCCACCTTCTCAATTGAGCGCTTCAATCTGACCATGAAGTATAAATAACAATTCCAAAAGGGATTAAATAGGTTCGCACTTCGATGTGAACGGTGAGGGAAGCAAATGGATAATCAACAGGTCGAAGACATTGTCAAATGCCCGGAATGTGGAAGTCGCTCGCTTTCTCGAGATGAAACCCGCGGCGAAGTGGTCTGCGACGATTGCGGATTGGTGCTGGAAGACAACGTCATTGACCAAGGCGCGGAATGGCGCGTCTTTTCCCCCGAGCAAGGGGACCAACGCGCCCGAACCGGCGCACCCATGACCGTCATGCTTCACGACAAGGGTCTGTCCACCGACATCGACTGGCAGAACAAAGACTACTCGGGGAAGACCATCAATTCCCGCTATCGATCTCAATTCTATCGCATGCGAAAGTGGCAGAAGCGCAGCCGTGTGAGCAACGCCACCGAGCGCAATCTGGCCATGGCGTTGGCTGAACTTGACCGCATGGCCAGCCGCCTTGAGCTTCCCAAGTCCGTTCGGGAAGCGGCTGCTGTGAACTACAAGAAAGCGGTTGACAAGCGATTGATTCGGGGCCGTTCCATCGAGGGCGTGGCAGCCGCCTCGCTCTACGCTGCCTGTCGTCAGTGCGGTGTTCCTCGCACGCTGGACGAAATCGGACAGGCTTCCCGAACCGGACGAAAAGAAATCGGGCGAACCTATCGGTTCATGGTTCGTGAATTGAAAATGAAAATCATGCCCACCGGCCCAGAAGACTACATCTCCCGATTTTGTTCTGGTTTGGGGTTGGACGCTGACGTTGAAGCCAAGGCGTACGAACTCATCAAGGCCGCACAAGAAAAGGAATTGACCAGCGGCCGTGGACCGACGGGAATTGCTGCATCGATCATCTACATCGCTTCGGTGTTGTGCGGGAAACGCCGCACGCAGCGCGAAGTCGCTGAGGTGGCCGGGGTCACCGAAGTCACGATTCGCAACCGATACAAAGAACTGATTCAGAATCTAAACATCGAGCTTGACATTTGAGCTCAAGCGGACCGTCGGTGAACAGCGAGGTGAACAGCGTGAGCAAGAGCCGAACCAAAATTTCCGACGAAGCGTTTGAGCGCGTCGCCACGGGACTTGTGGAGGCCCTTGAACGCGGAACGGAGGCGTGGCCGCTTCCTGCGCCTCCAATGAGCGATCCGGATTTCCCTCCCATCCCCCCGACCTCCCCCCATCGTCTCTTTGAGGAGGGCCTCGGAATTTTGAGCATTGATCGAGGCATGTTTGACCGCCACCTCAACACCGTGGTGGATCTCATCGTCCCGCATCGCATGAACCTCAGTGATGACCCGTTTGAAATTCATCAAAAGTGGTTGAGCAGGCGTATGGGCGACGTCGCAGACCGACTTCTGTTTCACATCGCCACGGACTGGCTTGCCCAAGCGTTTGACCCGCACGCACCGAACACCGACCGATGGTGGCTGAGCATCGCTTTGCTCAACGGATTGGCCACCGTGCCCTATGGACAGCCCGTGCATCAGGGCTATCACCTCGTGGAATCCATCGCTCTGGCCGAGCGCCCGGGAACGTGGCACACCCAACCCGACGCTGGCCCTCAGCACATGGACTGGAACGCCCACGCCGTTGTGCCTCGCATGTCGAGCACGGTGGTTGCTCACGAGCGTGGCGTCGATGCTGCCCGGTGGGTCCTCGAGCGCCTTGAAGACGGGGACCTGGACCGTCGATTGCTGTTGCTTGAGTGGATTCGTTTGTTGCTGGAGCGTAAACCCTTGATCGAGCCGCTGGGTCTGAAGGACCTGCTGCTGCGTCGTGCCTCCGATCCGGTGGGCGAGGTCGCCAACAAGGTCACGTTGTGTTTGGCAAAAGCGATTGAAGCCGATCGCGATTTTGGTCATCAACTAGCGTTGCGACTTCACGAACGGGACGAGATTTTGGTTCGACGGGCCATGGCTGACGTACTGACTCGTCTCTTCCGCCGTTTGACCTGGGACGCTTTGCCGCTGCTCGACGACATGCTCAAATCCGACGATGAAGGTGTTCTGGCTGCAGCCAGCGCTACGGTCGGGGACGTGAAGTATCTCGACAAAGATCAGTGGGCCGACCGTCTCCGCCAACTCTGCAATCACCCCTTGGCCATCGTTCGACGAAACCTGGTCCCCAATTTGCGTGAGTACATTGAGTTCGACCCGGCTGATTCTCGCGGTCTTTTCCACGAGTTGTGGAAAGACGGGGACGAAGTGGTCCGCACCCGATTGCGAGAATTGCTCTTGCGCATGGAAGAGGTGTCGCCCGAACACTTTGCCTCTCAGGTGAAGGCCCTTCACGAAGCCGATGCAAATCTCGAGCCGCTTTGGGGACCACTGTCGTTGCGTCGAGCGGAACGATGCGCACAATGGAAAGCGTGGCTGGCCGGCGAAGGCGACCGACCTCAGGGCGACCAACGCCCGGTGCACGTCTCTCAAATGGAGGCGCCCGAGGACCTGCCGGCCCTGGACGATGCACTGGAGTCGTTGGACGAGTGATCTCACTCTTCCTCTTCGGAAAGTGGACCGTTGGTGATGAGCCAAACGTACACACCGTTCATCAAAGCGAGCACCCCGATAAGAGCAAGCAACAGTCCGGTGGGCTCTGGAAACACGTCGTTTCCGAACAGGCGAACGCCCCGGGTGAGCACCATGCAGGCAAGCCCAAACACCACGACCTTCAACCACGAGGTTTCAGGGGTTGACCATCGATTCACGGTGGGCGCGACGCCGAACTCGCCGAAGGTGTGCTTGAACCAAGCCAGGTAGATGAGCATCATCCCAAGCAAGCCGATGGCCCCCCGTGAGAACGAGGCCGACGCCCACGGACCGTCAGGAGCGAGGTCCGTGAACACTTGTGCGATGAGCAAGGAGCCAACGGCGAGAAGGCCCAGCGTGTCTTTTCGCTCCATGGCTGCGCGCTGGAGCCCTACGGTTGAAAGCCTGTGCCCTCTCAGGGGAGACATGGACAAGGTTCGAGACGCTCTGCTGGTGGCGGCAGGCATTGGCACCCGCATGTTCCCTGTGAGCGCTTCCGTGCCGAAGGAGTCCTTGCCCTTGCTGGACGTTCCTTTACTGACGCACCTTATCTTGGAAGCAAAACATGCCGGTGTTGAACGACTCCACATCATCACTTCACCGTCAAAATCGTTTGATGTTCTTCTCGATGATCGTCGGCATCTTCACGCACATCGCCCACACCTCGATGCAGATTTTTTTCACGCAACGGCCGGGGTCGAGGTGTTGATCCATGTTCAGAAGGAACCCAAAGGTGTGGGGAATGCGATGGAGGCAGCCTTCCACGCCGTTGACGGTCCGTTTTTGGTCATGCTGGGGGACAATCTTCTGATGGATGAACACGCTTCGACCGAGGCCTACACCCCTTCCAACGTATCGAGACGACTGGTCGACGCCTATCACCGGTTTTCCCAACCGACCGTTGGACTCATGGAGGTTGATGCAGCCTCTGTGCATCATTACGGCATCGTGGGTATGGAGGGCGACCGCATCGTTTCCATGGTTGAAAAACCGACCATCGAACGGGCGCCGAGTCGACTCGCCATGTGCGGCCGGTACGTCTTCCCTGTGGAAATGAAAGAGCTGTTGCAAACCTGCACCTACGAGCAATACGGCGATCTCCAATCCATCGAAGCTCTCAGCCGTTATATCGCCAGTGATCGGCTTCACGGGCTTGTTTTGGACGAGACGCAGTGGTACGATTCCGGCGCACCTCTGATGTGGCTCAAAGCCCAGGTCGACCATGCTCTTCGTCGACCTGATGTCCAGGATGAATTTCTCATGTGGCTGACGAATCGACTCGGTCGTTAGCGCTGGCCGGGCTTCCAAAAGGTCAGCGGAACCGGCGACTCGCCCAGCGCATGACGCGCTGCCAAATGGTCCGCACGTTCGTTCCAACGATGCCCACGATGCGCTTTCACGTGCGACCACGACAGGGGGCGCAGGGCCGCAACCTCGTCCCAAAGCGCTTGGACGTTGGCCACCAATTCCCGGTTGGCTTTCGCTTTCCAGACACCGCTGGCAAGGTTGCCTGCGTAGGTGGAATCGGCTCGTATCATCGCAGCACCGTCACCACCCTCCATCAAAAGCCAGCGCAGAGCAGCAGCAAAACCACTCAACTCAGCCGTGTTGTTTGACCCCACCTCCGCTCCAATGTGGCCGGGCGAGTTCGGTGATGTGACGACCGGCCCGGCTTCTTCATGGGTCAGTTCGCCGGAGCCTTTGCCCAGTCCCGAGTCCCCGACCACCACCACCAACCCCCACGAGGCCGGTGTTGAAGCGTCCACGTTCTGATTGCCCAAACACGACCCGTCGACGTACAGGGTCAGCTCTGGTGAATCCGCCAACGGACTCACTCGCCAATTTCGGCTTTGTAGGCGGCAGCGTCCATGAGACCGGAAACGGCGCCGGCGTCGTCGAGGGTCATTTTGACGATCCACCCGTCGTCGTAAGGCGAGGTGTTCATCAGTTCAGGTGTGTCTTCCAAGTCCATGTTGACGGCGGTGATGGTGCCCGCCAACGGCGCAAAGATGGGGGAAGCGGATTTGACGGATTCAACGACGGCAAACTCGCCCATGTCACCCACCACGTCCCCTTCCTCGGGCAGTTCGATGTAGACGATGTCGGTCAGCATGTCTTGTGCGTGGTCGGTGATACCGATGGTGACCGTGTCACCCTCAACGCGCATCCATTCGTGTTCTTTGGTGTAGTACAATCCTTCGGGCACGTCGCTCATGGGCTCTCCTCGTGGCTAAACGGGGTGGCGAACACACATCAACCCTGCGCTGCCTTCCTTACGCTTCTTCACCGAGGTCCTGCGTCAAGACCTTCGCCTCCAGCTCAGCCCACTTGGCGGTTACGTCTTCGGACCGATGCACCTCATCAATTTCGGTGCGAACGCGAGCGGCCATCGCTTCTTCGGTTTCGTGAGAAAACCACCTTGCTAGTGGCCCAGCACCGTTCCCAAGCGTCCATCCAAGTCCGAAACAGAGCACGGCCAGAGCGACAAAAATTTCCAACGATGGTGGGCTGGCCCCGGGGCTTCGGCCTGCTTGCAGACCAAACCCGACGCCCAGCAACAACCCGATGCCCGTGCCGTAAAGGAGCCGTTCTACGGCCACGCTTGGCGGGTGCATGAAGTGTCCACCTCGGTTTGCACCATCAAGGAACCGGACGTGGCGGTTGTCCTAGTAGGTCTCTCGCATGAGTTTGTGAATTTTGTAGGGCAGCAGGGCACGGTTGACCGGCGTGACCTCAAGGATTCGACCGTCGTCGCGACGGCGGATGTCCTGCAAGAGCGGATGGCGACTTTTCTTGTGGAGCGTCAACAGCGTCGGCATGTCGACTTCAAGGGCGGAACGAACGGCCTGCACAAAGGCTTCGGATTCGACCGAAAATTTGCCGATTTCATCGATGACCAACACCTCGCAGTTGTGTTGAGCGTGGTCAATGGCTGGGAGCGCAACGCGATTCAATTCATCAACGTCGATTCCGTAGCCAAGAACGCGCAATCGAGAATCGATGTTTTTGTGGGCGATGACGCCCTCTTCGCCCGAAACGAGGTCGATGACCTTGTAGCCCATCCGTTCACCTTCTTCGAGAAGCGGTTCGGTTCGCAAACCTCCTAAGATGGGTTTTTCCGAGGATCCGCCGCGCATGGAAATTTCCCGCTTGCGCTCATCCAAAAGCATGTCAAGCACTTTTTCCATCACCGCAGATTTCCCACTGCGAGGCAAGCCGGTGATGCCGATTTTTGGATGAACGCCCATGCCCCTTCATCCTCCAATCGGTTCGCAACCATTGCAAATTGGGCGTTTGCTATAAATTGTCGGGTTCAGGTTTCGGGAAAGTGGAAACTTATGCCCTCTTCAATTCCGTTCAACGGGTGAGGGTGCTGAATTGTGGAAACGAGTCGGGCAGTTCTACGGGCAACATTTCGAGCTCGTAGTTGTTGACGTTGTTGTTCGCAGCCCACGCTCGGGCCCACTCGTCCAAATCGTTGTTGTTGAGATGGTTGCACAACCAGTGCAACCCAGACTCAACGTCGGCGTGCCCGTCCAGCAGTCTTGCTTTGATGTCGTCGTGCAGCTCGATGTGGTTGACGCTGTTACCAAGGACGCTTCCCTCGGGAATGACCGCCCAACGCAGCCGCCTCTCTTGGTGAGCGTTGACGATCGCTTGGCACGCAAGACGAGGCCCGTAGGCAGGATGGTTGTCGCCCACCCACATTGCGAGTTGGCGTTCGCTTGCTCGAGAGGGAATGTCTGTTCGGAAGGCTGGGTGGCGAATGAAGACCTGACCGTCTTCGCTTTCAGAGAAATGGACGCCGCGGATGAACGGACGACTTCGCTTCCCTTTCACCCAGGTCTCGATGTTTTTGGCGTGTGCGGTTTGGTCGATTTCACCCACTCGGACGCGGACTTGACGCTTGTTGGTTGTGAGCGGGTGCTCTTCATCGCTCAGGCGTGGAAGTTGTGCAAGACGATCGAGGACTTTCAGGGTGTAGGACCGTTCCAGCCGATCGCGGGGGAGTCGTGGAACAGCCCACGTATCACGTGCCCATGCAGCCCACTGATTCTGGTCAAGTTCAAACGCTGGCACGCGCGATGAAAGCCCCTCACCGTCTCGGCGCAAGTCCGCTCGGGTGATGGGGCCTTGGAGTTTGAGTTGGGTCGCGTTGCCGCGCGCCGTGATGCCCAAAACCACCACGCCCTGTGTCATCCCAGGGAAGAGGAGGTTTGCTTCCTCGATGGCCCAAGCGTGCGTCCATCCGTGGTGATTGACCAGGAGTTCACGGAGTGGGTGGGACGATTGCTCTCTGAGGAGGCTGTCGGGTGCGACGATTCTCAGACGGCCGCCGTCCCCTAGAATCTGAAGACTTCGTTCAATGAAGAGTCGATACAAGTTCACGTTGCCTCGCATGGTGGAGAAGCGAGGACGTCCGTTGTCGGTCAGGCCGCGCAATCGCTCACCGAGCTCCTTTCGAAGTTGACTGCCGTCTTCCATGCCTCGAAAACGGTCCTTGATTCGCAACCAGGGGGGGTTGGTCAGTACGAGTTCGGGGGCTTGCTCCCACGGCCAGCTGCCTTGAAGGGCATCGCCTTGCTGAACGCCTGCGTCGAGGAGACGTTCCATTTCCTCTCGCGAGATCTTTCCAGGGGTTTCAGGGCCAAAGCTGACCAGTTCATGTCGAATGGATTCGAGAAGCAATCTGATCTTTGTGCTTTTCACGACCAACGGATCGACGTCGAGGAGTTGGATGTGGGTGAACAACCGGCGCGTGTCCTGCTTTCGGAGTTCAGGGTCGGCGTCCTCGTGTGCATCAGCGTGCCGGCGAATCAGACGGGCGTGGAACAACCCCCCGCCTGCAGCCGTGTCGGCGACGGGAAGTGGGATTCCGCTCAACGTGCGATGGTCGTTCTCAACGGCTTGCCGTTCAGCTTCGTCGTCCACATCGCTGTCTTGTGTGGCTTTGGGGAGGTTGAGCCGCTCAACGTGTTGGCGAAAGCCGGGCGGCAGGTTGCTCATGAGGAAATTCGACTGCTGCACGGGTTTCTTTGGGTTGACCAGATTGTCCTTCATCTCTGAACAGATGACGGCGTCGGCCAGGCGTGGGGGTGTCGGGTGCGCTCCTCGAGGAGAACGTCCGTCGGACTCAGCATCGTGTCGAGCGAGAAGGTGGTCGAGAACGTGGCCGGGGTCGGTCAACAGGTTGGCCGGTAGGGTGGGCCAATCCTCGGGCAACAGGGCCGCAATGGGCTGAAAGGTGCGAAGAGACTTTTCCCACGTGGTGAGCCATATGTCGATTTGGAGTTCGCGGTTTTCGAGGCATCGGTCCAATCGTGCGTACCATCCGCTGACTCCGTTTTGCAATGTCCCCACCAAACCGACGGGAAGGCTTTCTCTCTTTGAAGGTGCCTCTCATCGAACGGATGGAAACGGTCCGTTTCTACAGCAAAATTGAGGTGGCTTCACCGAACCATTCCCAACCTGCGGAAACCCAATCCAGCAGCTCAGAGAGTTGTTTTGGAGAGACCTCGCCGGCTTTTGCAATCTTTCGCAAAGCGGTGAGCTCCTTTCGATCGTAGTCGCCGTCCACGGCGGCCACCAATGCGGCGTCCCGAAGGGTGATCTTCGCAAGAGCAGGATCGATATCGGTCAGGGCTTGTTCAATGGGGATGGGTTGCTCAAACCCCGTTCGGATGGTCAGCCTTGATTCGGGGTGAATCATGGCTCGCCCCATCATCGCTTCAATCATGGCGATTTCTTCTCGGACCAGCGCCCCGTCCGCTGCGGCGATGAACACCAAAATCTCAGCGTAACGCACCCGCTCCTGAGGTGTGCGATGGACCAGTCCATCCGGGAACATACGTCTTCATTCCTCAAGCCCATCAAGAAGTTCGTAGCCTTCCTTCATCCACTTGTAACCCTTGATGGTCCAAGCCAGAAGTTGCTCAACGGCGTCTTCGGACAATCCGAGGTGCTCTGAAATGTCTTCCAGAGCGTCTCGCTCGTCTTCATCCACGGTCCCGTCCGCTGCCGCCATCATGACGGCGTCACGCAACGCCAGACGGCCTGCTTCGCCGGAAAGGTCCTCAAGGCACTCCTCCAAACTGGGGGGATTCTTCAGCGCATCGCGTATCGACTCGCGCTGGCTGGGAGACAGCAATGCGGTACCGAGTCGCTGCTCAAACATCGCCATCTCATCAACGGTCAACTCGTTGTCAATTCGGGCCATGTAGGCGAGTAAGCGTGCGTAGGCGAACCGTTCTTCTCGGGGGAGTTTGTGGACCGTGTCGGGCAGCATTGCGAGGAATGGCGCGCTTCTTACCAATGAACCCAACGGACGGAACCCCCCTCAAAACCCCAATCTTGAAACCCAGCGAGGATGCCGAATGACCATGGTTCAATCAAATGACGCCCCCGTTGTCGTATGGACCAATCGTGGGTGCGGTGCTTGCGTCCAAGCCAAGCGATTCCTCGATCGCAAGGGCGTTGTCTACACCGAGCGTCGGCTGAAGAACGATGTTGCCGTGCAGCGAGCGTTTGCACGAGCCACAGGCGGGGCCCGTACCGTTCCTCAAATCATCGTTGGAGACCACCGAGTTGGTGGGTTTGACGATTTGGTTAATTTGGAGCAGTCCGGTGAACTCGATGTTGTGTTGGGTCGCAGGGAGGCCCCACCTCGCCTAACGTTTTGGCAACGCATCCTCAAAACGTTCACGGGATAATTTTGAGTGAACAAGCGTTGATAGGATGGGTCATCCACCAGCCATCATGCACCCCAGCGTCAACGTCCTAGGGACGAATCTTGAGACCTGCTCCCGGGATCCACTGACCGGCTGGTACAGAGACGGTTGTTGCAACACCGATGAAAACGACCGCGGTTCGCACACCGTCTGCTGCGTGCTGAACGACGACTTCCTGCTTTTTGCTCGTGATATGGGCAACGATCTCATCACACCAGCGCCTCGATTCAATTTTCCCGGTTTGAAAGCCGGAGACTCGTGGTGCGTTTGTGCGCGAACGTGGTTGCTGGCCGTGAACGCAGGCAAGGCGTGCCCGGTGGATTTGGAAGCCACGCACGAGCGAGCGCTCGACATCATTCCGCTGGACGTTCTTGAGACGCATGCGCTGTAGACGTGAATTGGAACACGAACAACCGCATCATCAACCAGATGATTACGCCCCATACGAGTAGGTTGACGATGCCCATCAACCGAAGCTGGTCGGGAAAACTGGACGAAAGCCAACCGATGGTGATGCTTGAGCCGACCAAACTGGAGCCGTAAACCGGAATCGAGGTGGGCAACGTCCACCTGACCGACCTGCGCTTGTCAAACGTGAACCAGCGGTGGACGAAGTGAGCAAGGACGCCCGTCACACCCCAACAAACACCCCAGAGAATACGGACATCGCTGTCGGAAAACATCACCAGCAACCCGTGCCAGGCGACGAAGAACACGAAACTGTTGAAGCCCCCTGCAATGGCAAAGCGAATCAAGGAACCACGAGCAATCCGCTCGTCCAACCAAGCCGTGCGCTCAGTCATCATTCGTGACCACGTCGCTGGGTTTCCCCGTCAACATCTCTCGCAAGACATCGTTGTCCGCCTGCATGGCGTCCATGAGGGCGTACTTGACCCCCAGTTCTTCCGCAAGCACACCAAGGGCTGAACTGTCTTTGGGTAAGCACTTGCCGCCAAATCCTCTGCGCAATCCGAAAATGGGGTCGAGGTGAGAAGGCCCAATCGGTTGCGCTTGCTCGGCCGTGATGACGTCGCGTATTGCGTACCAGTCCTCGCCCATGCCCTGACAGATGTCGTACATTTGGTTGGCAAAGATCACCTTCAGCGCATAGAATGTGTTTTTCGTGTACTTGACGAGTTCGGCCTGCGTTGGCGTCACTTGGAAGAGCTGTTCTCTGCGGAGCACACCGGCTTCCTTGTGTTGTTGGAACACGGTTTGGGCGACGTCTGGGTGATGGGTGCCGACGACCAAAATGTCCTGATTTGCGAAGTCTTCGAGACGGCGGCGCTCAACCAAAAATTCCGGTGAGTAGGCAATCTTGAGGTGAGGGTATCGGTCGTGGTAGGCTTGGGTGGTGCCCGGCACCACAGTGCTTTTGATGACCGCCGTAAATCCCTCGGGAAGCGCATCCAACACGCCTTCCACGATGCGCGTGTCGCACGCGCCGGTTTCAGGGTGGGGGGGCGTGGGAACGGCGATGTAAGCCATGTCCACGTGGTCGAGCACGTCGTTCAATTCCGTTCCTCGAGCTGGGTCGTGCACAAACAATTCGTGAGCGTGGCTGAAGCAGTGCTCAATGGCGCCCCCCACCATGCCAGCACCAATGATTCCAATCCTCATCGTTCTCTCTCCGTTCAGCGATGCGGGGTTGGGTCCAACTTACCATCTTTGGCCATTTGAGAGGCCAGGAGCAAAGAATCAGGGGTACCGCAATCCACCCAGGTTTCTTTCCCCACCGAAAGAACCGACGCTTCTCGCGCCTTGACGTATGTTCGCGTGATGTCTGAGATGGAGAACGCCTCGCCTCGCTCGTTTGAAGCAACATCAAGGCGCTCCCAAAATCGTTCGTCGAACATGTAAATGCCGCCGATGGCAAGATTGGACGGTGGCGATGTTGGTTTTTCAACGATGTCGCAGACGACCCCTTTGTCGTCGAACACGGCCACACCAAACGCCTCTGGGTGGGGCTCCTCTCGTGCGATGAGCAAACAACCAGGGGGGGCTGCTGCAGTTTCAAATTGGTTCACGTGTTCTCGAAACTCCAACGTCGTGATGTTGTCGGAGAAGTACACCATCAACCGAGCGTCGGCGTTGTACGGCCGTGCCAGATTCAGCGCGTGTGCGACACCCAACGGCTCTTCTTCAATGACGTAGTGAATTCGTTCGCCGGGCAAACCTTGGCCGACGTGTTTGGCGATTTGACCAACGAATTGGTTTGAAATGATCGTGATGTCGCGTATGCCCGCACGACGAATGGTTCCAAGGGCGTAATCGATGACAGGGCGGTTATACAAGGGAAGCAAGGTCTTCTGCGTGTAGCGTGTGTAGGGATGCAGTCGAGAGCCATAACCGCCTGCGACGAGAATGGCCTTCACCTTCATGGGTCGCAACGCAGGGAGGCGGCTTTAGAAGGTGCTCATTCAGAACCCGGGTCTTCGTGAGATTCCATCAACTCTGAAAGTGCACCGTCTTTGGCGTTTTGTTCGAACCATCCCGAGGCCACCAGGTCGCCCAGACGCTTAACCCCCGCCTCGATGTTGTCCAAATCCCGTGCTTCAGCGACCTCCCATTGCCGCTGGGCATGTTCGGCGTACTGCTGATTGGCTTCTTCCACCAACCGCTCCGACACGCGTAACTCTCCCTCGAGACCCAGGTACTCGTCTTCGTGAAGATTCGGATCCACACGACCACGATTCGGGTCGATGATCGCATCTTTGCGATCGAAGGCAGGCCCTTTTTCGTCCCCTCCACGGGTCTGCAGTTCGGTTTCGTTGGTCGCCGAGCGGCCGGCTGCGATGGCCGTGAACGCTTCGTGCAAACGTTCGGCTTCTTCGGCGTTGAGGTCCAAGCCGTGCAGTTCCTCCCAACCAAACTCAACGGCGTCCAGCACGTGGGCCAGTCGTGTTTGGAATGACTTCTCCCTGTTCATCGACCGCCAAAGGAGGGCAAAGGATGCAAGAACTGGGACGGCAAGAAACGCAGCAATCTGCTCAACACCCATGCCCCCGAAATAGGCGCCAACGGCGAAGACATCAACCAAGACGACCGTGCTCCACAGCACGACCAGCGACCGTCGTTTTCGACTGCGTTCATGGACGAAGAATTGTTGAATGAGCACGTTTACGTCGGTCATGCACCCTCACCTAGCGTTCGGCGATTCGACGGATGGTGTCAAGCGTCTCTTCGGTCAGGACCGTGTCAGCATCCCAACCCATGTCTCGAATCCCGGCGGCCACGCTCGCTTCCAGAATGGTGTTCATGCGTTCGACGGCGTATTGCATGAGCAACCCGCAAATCAGAACGGTGGCCAAACCAAATTGCCATCGCGTCAAAACAGCCACGCCTGCACCGACCAGCACGATGCCAAGTCCAGCCGGTAGCAGGCGCCCTCGAACCTTGGTTCTCGAGGCTTGAGCATCAAGAACACGCTGTGCGCCTTCCTTTTTGCTCGCCATGATGCGCCCAGGTCGACCCTCATGGTGAAGATGCCGCTTCACCTGAGAGCCATTCGTTCAGCTCAGCGAAGGTCTCGTTTGCAGCTGGGACGCTTCCACGTTCTTGCACCAGCACACTGTCACTCATGGTGAAGTGTCCGCGCGGCTGCGTGATGAGGTGTTGAAGAAGATCACTCATGGCTTGCTGCATGTTTGCAGTCTGTTCAACTTGCATGTTGAGCAACCGTTCCATGCTGTCAAACACGACATCGTTTCGCTCATGACGAGCCTTCAGAGCGTTCGAGGCCGCCTTCATGGCTTCTTCTTGACGGTCGAGGAGTTCCCTCGCAGCCGGGCTCCCAACAGCGTCCCTACGTTGCAGTTCCTCAATGGCGGCGTTGAGTTCAACGTGCCTTCGCGTCAGGGCGCGCTCGAGGTTTTCCACCTGCCCGTTCGCTTCCTGAAGTTGCGTCGATAATTCTCGACTGGCTCGCTGCATTCGCCTCAACGAGGCCCCGTGGTTGGTCGATTCCGAGAGAAAGGCCACCACGACGGCCAATCCAAGCGCCATTTCTGGATGAACCATCATCGATGTTGCTCCAAACCACGCCAGACCTCCCCAGAAAACGGATCGTACTATTCCCATGCACTATCATTGTCGTGCGACCCATATAGTCCGTCGCTGGGACTGCTGTGGGCCCCCATCACGGAGGGAGCAGAATGAAGCAGTCGTCGTCCACTTCAATCATGAGCCCAGTGGTCAACAGGTGGTCGATGGCTTCGTCGGTCTCATCGTCTTCAATGTTTGAACCTCGGGTGTGGTCAAAGATGTTCTGAAGGGTTGCCACCGGCTCACCCTTGGCCAGCGCCATCTCAACGCTCATCACCACCGACTGGCAGGCGATGGCCAGCAAGGGGTCGTCCGTGTTTGCTTCGGGCATCAGATCGAGAAAAATGTTCGAAGGGTGATGCTCATCCTGATCGTTAGCGGAAGACGGCTGAGGTGCAGTGACACGTTCACCGAGGCCACGAAGGACATGCGGTTCGTTCAGGTCAAAGCAGTCAAACAGATTACGCTGGTTGGGGTCCCGGGAGGACGTTGTCTGCTGACCGGGGGGCTCAAGTCGGCGTCCGATATCTTCGAGTCGTTGGAGTCGCTGGTCGACGACCACCTTTTCCCGCAGCAGGTCAATGGCCAGCAAATCCATCGTAAGGTTGGCTTGTTCGATGAGCCAATCATGAACGTTCCATTGAGGGTTGACGCCCAGCATGGCGTCGGCAAGCTGGCGCACAGCAGCGGGTAGATCGTCAACAGAAACACGCCGCTCCTGCTCGTTTTGACGCTCATCTGCCATGGAAGTTCTTCTCGCTTGACAGCCTATGAAGCATCCCCCTCGTACGAACCGCAACCGGGTGTTTGCAGGTGCCCGACGCACATTGAATACGATAGGAAATCAATATAAAAACGAACAAAAAACCGTCGTGCGCCGAGGGTCGCGTTCATGTAGAAGCGCTATGTGCGACAACGCATGAGTGACCATCGCATCACGGTTCTGCCTGGCGACGGGACCGGTCGAGAGGTGGCGCTTGAAGCGCAACGCATCTTGGACACCATTCAAGAGCATTCCAACCACGGTTTTGACCAGACCGTTATCGCCTGCGGTGGAGAGCACTACAAGGCCACCGGTGAGGAATGGGCAGAGGGCTCGTTTGAACTGTGCAAACATCAAACCGATGCGATTTTCCTCGGCGCCATTGGCTATCCCGGGGCACGTTTGCCCAACGGCGATCTTGCCGGTGGATCGGTTATCCTCGGACTGCGTAGCGGCCTCGACCTCTACGCAAACGTGCGCCCCATCAAACTCTACGAAGGAGTCCCGCACAAAATCCACGGGGGCTTCCGCCAGATCTGGGAGCCGGGCATGGTGGACATGACCATCCTGCGGGAGAACACCGAGGGTCTGTACCACGCCTTGCTCCGCCGTTCTGCAGATCGCGCTCTGGGCCGAGAAGAATACGAACCGGGCCCCATGACGTTCCCAGGGTTGGAAGGCGAAGTGGCCTACGATCCACGTCCAATTTCCAAAACCGGCTCTGAGCGACTGATTCGAATGGGCTTTGAAGTCGCCGGGACTCGGAACGGTGCGCCCGTAGACGGTGTTCGACGGGTGTCGTGCATTGACAAGTCCAACGTAACACGCGGGTGTCAACTCTTCCGTTCCACGTTTGACGAAGTTGCCTCTGATTACCCTGACACGGAGGCTGATTACGGCTACATCGACGCGTTCATGCAGTGGATCACCCGTTCACCGGAGCATTACGACACCGTCGTGACCTCAAACATGTTTGGGGACATCTCCACAGATCTTGGGGCCGTCCTTCAGGGCGGCATGGGCATGGCTGCCTCAGGAAACATCGGCGACGATCATGCGTTCTTTGAACCCGTCCACGGTTCAGCTCCCAAGCACGCAGGACAGAACAAAGTCAATCCCATCGCTTCGATCAATTCGATTCAGATGATGATGGATTACCTCGGACGGAAAACCAACGACGAGGACCTCGTCGCCGTTGGGAACCTCATCGATGAAAGCGTGGCAGAACACCTCAAGGCGGGTAAGAAGTTGACCTACGACATCGGTGGAGACGCCTCGTGCTCGGAGGTGGGCATCAGCATCGCAGCTCGCTTGGCAACCAAACTCAAGGAACGATGAATCATCGCTTCAACGACGCCAGCATTTCAGCAAGGCCTTCGTTCAGAACGGCGGCGTGGTCGTAGCTCGGGTCCACCTGGACCTCTCCCTCGACCCGAGCGAGTTCCAGCATGGCGTTGAGCGCCCGAGACACCTCGTCAACGATGGTGATGGTGCCTTGTTGGGCTGAGCGGGAAAGCGGATTGAGGTCGACGACCACGACGGATTTCCCCATGGCCACCAAGGCGTTGCAACGGTCGCCGTCCTCGAGCGGCACCAACACGGCATCGCTGTTGAGAAGACCGTCTCGGTGGCAGGCCGCACGTGGCCCTTTCAAACCAGGAATCTGTGCGTCCGGAGCGTGCCCGAGGACGGGGACGGTCAATCCAAGAGCTTGATTTCGTTCGTTCATGTGGTCCAGAATGGCTTCCATGCGCTCAGGCGTTCGGTAGAAAATGTTGACCTCCACAGGGCATGAAAGGTGGTTGGCGAGTTGCAGCATCTCGTCGCAGGCAAGAGCCGCAACGTTACCGTTGATGCTCAACACCGGTCGTTCCGCAGCCTGAAGCGTCGCCAGCGCCTGTCGCGCAGCCCGAGCAGCGCTGTCGGTGGTCCGTTCACCCAGCAGGTAATCGAACGCCTCACCTCGTCCGTGGGCGATCATCGCACTGTCGGCGAGCATGCCCTTCCTCGCTGCGACTTCGAGACGATGCCGCATCAACAGCGAAGCGTAGCGTGGATGACTCGGATCGGCCGCGATGTCGTCCATGGTCTCGCCTCACAAGCCCTTGACGAGCATGCTGATATCGAGGGGCTGCACGCCTCGGTTGACCACGCTTGTCGAGATGACGTCCAAGCCGCATTCATGCCAGGATTTGAGGTCGTTGAACACGATGCCCCCACTCGCCTCGAGCACCACGTGTTCTCGGATTTCTTGGTCTTCCATTTGTTCACTCACGGCTTTGCATTCCTCCGGTGAGAAGTTGTCCAACATGATGACGAGGCGGTCCACGCCTTGCTCTGTTCGTCGTTGGGACCAGACCATGGCGGCCATCAACGCCTCTTTTTCGGACCGTGTTTCAACTTCCAAGAACGCTCCCACCTCGCTGACATCGACGCTTTGCAGGAAGGTCACAAGTCGCTCGGTGTGGGTGTCCAGTTCTTCGTGCATGGTTGCGAGATTGTTTTCTTTGATCATCACAGCATCGTTTTTGGAAAGACGGTGGGTCAATCCACCGCCCATGTGCACGGCCCACTTGTCCAGAAGCCCCCAAATGGTCTTGCGAGTGCTGGCGATTTGTTTTGGAGCGATCGCAGACCACCGCTTGGTTTCCGTTGCGATGCCAGAGAGTTGGCCCAGGGCGTTCAGCACCGGACGCTCAATGGCCAACACGTCGTCTCGAGCACCTGTGAGGACGGCGATTTCATCGCCCGAAGAAACGCGCTTTCCGTCGCCGGCAAACCAAGACACTCGGACCGACGGCGACCAGATTTGGAGCATGTAGTCGACCACAGCGCACCCAACGATCAGTCCGTCTTGGCGGGCAAAGACCGTGGCCTCAATGCTTGGTCCACCGCCGGATAGCGGCATATCGATGCCATCGTCTCCGACCATAGCCCCCACCCAACGGTCGATGCTGGCCAGCAATTTCCGACTCGGCCCATCCTCCATGGTCCACAATTCATGCCCACGGTCGTGGGGCAAGAGCGGTGCATCGGCCATGACGTTTGGAGTGCCGGCCTCCACTTCAAAGCACCGTCCAACGACCTTTTCGTTCAATCCCCCGTCGCCGTGTCATGGGGCGCGTGACCGTGGTGGGTGCCGGCGTTGCCGGTTTGACCGCCGCGTTGTACGCCGTTCGTGCCGGACATCACGTCGTTGTGTTGGANCGCACGGATCGTTTGGGAGGNCGAGCTGCATCTCAAACCGTTGACGGAGCGCCCTTTGGATACGGACCTCATCTTCTNCTCCAACGCGGGCCGTTGNTGCGAGTGGTGAAGAAGATCAGNCGTCTTCCCATGGTCNTGACAGCGCCGCGCCTTGACCGCCTTCACGTGGTGGGTACGGGCCCCTTGCGACCCCGAAACAACGTTCGTTTGGCCTCCCAACTTCGCCGCCAGCTGAAACGCGTTGAAACCACCTCGCCTGCCGTGCAGGGCTCAGCCCTTCTCGCTGGCTCGGGCGTGGAGGTGTACGACGAACGATACACGGCCTTGTTGAAGGGTCGCTTGGCGGTGGTCGGAGAGGGTTGGTCGGGCCTTGTTGGCCGAATGGCGGCGGCTCTGGACGAGGTGGGTGTGCTCATCGAGGCCAACTGCAAGGTGACCTCGGTGGAACGGGGGCATGTTGTCCTCGAGGACGGCCGCACCTTCCAAAGCGACACTGTGATTGTAGCGTGCGGTTTGAAGCAGGCTCGCACGCTCCTCAAGTTCCTGGGCGATGACGGCCTGGGGGCGGTTTCTCCGGTGCGGGCCAGCACCCTTGACGTGACACTCTCTTCCCGTCCCGTGGGAGAACTGCACGGCATCGTGGACCCGGCCGAAGGAGCGTACCTCGTTGACGTGGCCAATGTTCAACCCAAATTGGGGTTGAAGGGAGCGTTTCTGTCCGCATTGATGGTCGAGCGCGAGGGAGAATCCGTTGAAGACCGAAACCAACGTTTCGACCGTTTTCTCGAACAGCACGCCCGAGGTTGGGAACGCCACGCCCTTCACAATCGGAAGCAGCGCAACGTTGTCGTCCAGACGAGAGGAGCAAAACCCACCTTTGATGCTCATCGTTCCAGCGGCATCCTGCTGGCTGGTGAATGGGTAGCGTCCGATCATCGCTTGGCCGACGCAGCGGCTCAGACCGGCCAGAAATGTGGACAAAACATACCTTGAATCCTTATTCACCGCCGAGACGAGGGCCAACCATGCGTTTTGTTTCATGGAACGTCAACGGTCTGCGCGCCGCGATTCGTAAGGGCATCGACGCCTACTTTGAAGATCTGGGCGCCGACGTCATGATGCTTCAAGAGACCCGAACGCTTGAGGAGCAACTCCCCAAGGATTGGCGCTGGCCTGAATCATGGACGGTTACCCTTCATCCTGCGGAAAAGAAGGGCTACAGCGGTGTGGCCACCGCTACAAACGGCTCGCACACCGTGCTCTCAAAGGGAAAAGGTGGCGAGCTTGATCCCTCCGACCTCGAGGGGCGCGTTCTTGTGTGTGAAATCGGCGGTGTGGTGTGCATCAACACCTACCTGCCCAGCGGCTCAAACAAGGATGAACGTCAGCGGTTCAAAGAGGGATGGATGGAAGAGTGGAGGCAATTTATTCGCCCCTACGTTGACGATGACCGTCCGGTGGTGGTGTGCGGTGATCTCAACATCGCTCACACCGAGGATGATATTTGGAACCCCAAGGGGAACGCGAAGAACTCAGGCTTCCTGCCTCACGAGCGAGCGTGGTTCACGGAGCTGTTGAACGACGGCTGGGTGGATGCGTTTCGAACGGCCGTCGGGGAAGGCAACAAGATCTACTCGTGGTGGTCAAATCGCGGTCAGGCCCGAGCAAAGGATCGCGGGTGGCGCATCGACTATTTTCTGCTCAACGAAGCAGCGTCCGCCGCCATGGTGGACTGCACCATCGTTCGCCAGGGGGGCATCGACGTGTCGGATCACGCGCCGGTGGTGTTGGACCTCGATCTCTAACCCTCAATCCGGCCAAAACGATGCCGTATTTTGGACACCACCCAATACGCACCGTCGCGAAGCGGAAGGGGCACCAACCAGGCAAACGGATACCACATGGCGTAGTACCACTTCATGCACAACAACAGTCGAATGGCACCGGCGGACCGAGCGTAAACGCGGTTGTTTCTTACGACGTACACGGTGTCCATCGCCTTGAGTCGATCTGGGAAGTCTGCGATCATGGCTTGACCCTCGTCCGACTGGATGCCCACGATGTCCAACGACGCGTCGGTTCGTGCTCGTCGCTCCAGAAATTGTGCCATGCCGTTACACATGACGCAATGCGCATCGATGAGCACCGTGGTTTGACTCATCCATTCACCCCTTGTGCGCCTCTTCAAGAGCGCTCAGGACCACCAACAATTCGTCCACACGATCCCGCAACGATTGCAGATCGCTGTCGACCACGTTGATGGCCAACACCGCATGGCCGTCCAACGTTTCCATCTCGATTGGAAATCCCCGCTCCCGCGCAGCGTCGGCCATGGCGTTGCCCAAGGGGACGTCGCCCGACCACCGGACTTCCATCGTGTGCTCCTCAGCCATGACGGAGCCTTGAGGTGGGCTGATATGAGACTAACCATCCCGCCGGAGCATGGCTCGCACGTCCGAGGACCCGTTCGTCGTCGCGGGGAGCGGCGGTGTCGTTCTGGGGGAGGCCAGAACGAACCATGAAGGCCGTCGAGCCTTGCTGCTGGTACGTGGGATTGAGGACACGACCGAACTTCGAGCACTCGCTCAAACCATGGGTGTCTCGATCGTGGAGACGGTGCTTCAAACCGGTCACGCCGACCCTCGGACGTATTTCGGCAAAGGGCGGTTGGAGGACATCGCTGACGAGCGGAGCAGCACGCTGTCCGGCCATCCTTGGGAGGGTGTTGACCTCGCCATCGTCCACACCAACGCCACGCCTCGTCAGCTGGTCGGCGTCAGCCAAGCGCTGGGCGTGGAGGTGTGGGACCGCGTGCGATTGCTCCTCGCTCTGTTCACAGCCCACGCCTCTTCGGTGGAGGCGCGTACGCAGGTTCGCATCGCACAACTGCAATCCGACCGCACCATCCTCAGGGAGTTGGCTCAACAGCAGACCACCGGTGAGCGAGCAGGGTACGGTGGCGGGGGTATCACCGCCCTGCAAGGAGTGATTGCGAACCTCAACCGAGAGCTCACCAATTTGCGCCGCCGTCAGAAAAAACACGCCAACGCACAACGGGAACATCGACGCCAACGGGTGCGCAGTGGGGCGATGACCGTCGGCTTTGTGGGGTACACAAACGCCGGAAAGTCGTCGTTGTTTCAACGTCTATCCGGCAAATCGGTGCTCGTGGAGGACCAACTGTTCTCCACGTTGGAAACCACCGTGGGCCGAATGGAGAAAAGCCCGAGAATTCTTTTGGCCGACACCATCGGGTTTATTGATAACATACCAAACGCAACTCTAACAGCATTTAAAGCAACCATTGCTGAAGCAATAGATGCTGATTTAACGTTGGTTTTGCTCGACACCTCCGACCCCCTTGATGAGATCGGGCGAAAGTTGGAGACCACCCGTCGTGAAGTGTTGGAACGGCAGGAACCTGAACCGGATTTGTTGGAGGACACCAACCATCCCTTCGTGATTTTGACGAAGATTGACAAGGTCTCGGCAGAGCGAAGAGAGGCGGTGGCCGCCTTGGTGCGCAGTGAAGGGTTTCCTGAACCCGTTGTCGTCTCTTCCCACACCGGCGAGGGTGTTGAAAACCTTCAGTTGTTCATTCGAGAGCAGCTCTTTGGTGCGCCCGTCTCCGTTCGTGTTTCCCCTCCAACCGCTTCAAGCGACGATGCCATTGAACGCATTGTTTCAGAAGTCTACGACCGGGGGATGGTGGACGATGACCACCGTGAACCGGACGGCACGACGATGCTCGAGGTGTGGTTGACTCGAGCGTGCCAGGCTCAACTCAAGGCTCGTTGGGCCGACCGCATTGACATCAAGTAGGGCGCATGCCTCGCGTTGTCCATGTCGGGGGACGATGCAGAGGACGCAACGTACCTCGACGAGGTCGTTGAAGAGACGCCGATGCTGTTTGCTTCTTCCGAGGCGGTGCTCACCATCGAGGACCCCAATCTCCACCCGATGGGGAAGGCAACGGCGGTGTTCCTCTTGTTCACCTGCATGTTGGGTTTCCTCAACGGCTTGGACTACGCCTCACCTGAGGAAGGCCTCGTACGCCCTGACGAATTTGTCTACCGTCTGGCCCTGACGGCCCCCGACGACACGGCAACCTTTCGCGGAACCGTGGTGGACGACGCCGGCCAAGCAATGGTGAACGCTACCCTCTACCTCTCCTGGTTGGACGAGGCCTCCGGTGTGTGGGTTTCGCAAGAAAATTTGACCGACGAAACGGGTGCTTTCTCGTTCGAAGAACTCGACCCGGGCCTCATTCGGGTGGACATCATCGTGGAGCGAGATGACCACCGAGACGTGTTCTCGAATCGGGTCTTGCTCTCTCCGCCGGCACTGATCGAACCGATCGGCTTCACCACCATCGACTTCAGCTTCCCGTCGTCGGAAACCTTTGCCGCTCAGCCGTGCGAGGGGGCGGTCGAGGAGTGCGAGATTCGAACCGTTGACCGAACACCTTCTCAGATGGATCACCCGCTGATGGACCCCACCGCAGCAACCGGGTACGTGCTGGTCGGATTCGGTTTCATGGGCGTGGCGCTCATCGCCGCAGGCTTCGCCGCATGGGCGCTCAAATCCGGTTCAATCGTGCTTTTGCGAACCTCGTCCGTTTTGGCGTTCTTCACCATGGGCCACTACTGGAGTGCGTGCATCTTCGGTTTGCTCGCCTTTATTCTGACGTTCGCCATCCCTCGACGCAGGGTGCCGCTTCTTCAGCCGTGAGGCGTTGCCTGGTCCGAATCAAAGGGTACCCATTGCTCTTACGTCTAACCTAAGCGCATACTTTGATTCAGCGCTGATGAAATGTAATTTGAATGGTCAAATCAGGGCGGGCCTGATTGTTTCTCATGAGTGTTTGAACAAGCCCCCTTGTGCTGGGAAATAGTTAATGAACATCAAAAAGGGTCCATGCCGCACAGTGATTGTCATGAGGAAAGAACCCGATATGCTTCAGCAGGATTTGGAAGAAAACACCAACGCCGATGCTGAAGATCCCTATCGAGGATTAAGGATTGCAGAAAAGATTGTGTGGTTCATAATTGTTTTATTCATTGCAATCAACTTTCTCGTATGGCTTTCTGACACCGCCTTTTCTTCGGGTACAGAATGGGGTATTAACAATGCTGATTTCTCCTGACTTCGGAGGTTGTTGGGGCGTTTGCGGTATTGGGACAGGATGGGGTGGCTGAAGTCACCCGATTCTTCTTTAGTGCGTTTTCGTTGCGAGGACCATGAGGGCATCGGCGACGTGGTTGATTCTCGTCGTTCTCGTGGTCGCCCCTCTGTCCGGCTGCATTCAGGTTGAGGATGGCACCGCTGCTTCAACAGAGAGCGAGGCAGAAGCATCGCTTGAGCCTGAGCTCTATTCGTTTCACTGCGAGATGTACGACGAGCTTGAGCGATGCTGGAAACTGCTCGTTCCAGAAAGCGTGAACGGCGATGAACCGGTCCCCCTCGTGGTTGACATCCACGGGTTCACCCAAGACATGGACAAGCACAGCAACACGACCGCCTTTGCTGACATCGCCATCGAAGAGGGCTTCATCGTCGCCTATCCGAACGGCTACGAAAACTCGTGGAACGCGGGAACCCTGTGCTGCGGCACTGCTCACGAAGAGAACATCGATGACGTGAGTTTCATCTTGGGCATGATCGAGCACCTGATTGCGACCCAGCCCGTTGATGCCGATCGAATTTATCTCTCCGGTTGGTCGAACGGTTGCGCGATGACGCAAATGCTGACCGTGCAAGCCAGCGAGGTGTTTGCAGCTGCGGGATGCATGTCGTTTTACCTCATCGCTGAGGCCTCACCAACCTACTCGCCCGTTCCGTTCATGGAGGTTCACGGATTCTTGGACGATCTGATCATGTACGGCAACGCAGGCATGCTTTACGTGTTCAGTGAAGACGACGAGTGGGCCAAGGAAGGCGCGCTGCAAAACTTGGAGGACTGGAAGAAATTGAACAACTGCACGGGGCTCGCTCCTGAGTTGTTTACCGTCGAACTGGATTACGACATCCGGGGCTACACCGATTGCGAAAACGGCGCGGAGGTTCGATTGATGACCCTGAATTATGCCGGCCACAATCCGTATGCAAAGGATGCTCCCGACTATCAGCTCGGCTCTCCAGAGGACCTCGTTTGGTCGGGCAGAAAGAACCCCACGGGCATCGAATCCACGCGTATCGTCTGGGATTTTTTGAAGGAGTTCTCAAGAAGCGATGAAGCTTCTCTGGCATGAGCGCTGCAAGCCTTCGGTCAATCTGACTGGAACACTCAATCGAGCCCGCTTCCCAACAACAAGGCGACCCCCTTATGTCGGTGATGGCTGTCTCACGCTCATGGACCTGAACTCGGCAACGTGGATGGTTCGCGCCCTGGACCAGCCGGTCTCTGCGCTGCACATCACGTCCGAGAACGAGGTCTTCGCAGGTGGCTGGGACGGTCGGTTGACGCTGTGGGACGATGGAGGGGAGCACCTCTGGACGGCTCAAACCAACGATCGGATCAGCGCCGTGGCGCTCAGCGAAAAAGTGGTGGTGGTGGCCAGTGGCCTCCACATCGTGTGCATTGACCGTGCTTCTGGCGAAGCGATGTGGTCGGTGGCCCTCGAAGGAAGCGCCGACGAGGTCGTTTGGTGGCAGGGTGAATTGGTCGCCGTGTCGTCGGTCTACGACATTGAGCACAACGACTTCATCGAATCCGCTGTCTGGCGCCTTTCGTCTGAAGGCGAGGTTCTGTGGGTTGAGCGCATGGACGAGCGACCGTGGGCGTTGGTTCGGGTCGACGACCGACTCCTTGCGGGTCTTGGACGGCCTCGTTGCGGTTGTCTTGACGTGTCGTCTGAACCACCGTTTTCGTACACCGGTCCCACCACCCCGTTCCCCACCACCTCCGGCTCCACCGGCCGAACGCGCGGTCTCTTCGGGCAAACCGACGGCACGGTGACGGACCACGAGGGCGTTGTTTTGTCCACCGAATCCGGAGCAGTTGAACATCTGACCTGCATGGTCAAGGGTTACGTGGCGACCACGGACAGCGGCCACGCCGTGGGTCGAACGGACGACGGTGAGGCGTGCTGGGAGGCTCAAGGCCCGCCGGTTTCATCTCAAGTGGAAGCCATGGAGTACGACGGTGCGTCCCAGTTGTGGGTGGCCAGGGATGAAGGCGTTGACAGCGTGGTCAACGTCTGGGCGAGCAACAACAGCCAGCGTCGAGCAACCGGCCGATTTTCACGGGTTCGAGCCATGCACGGAACTCCCCAGCGCGCCGCGATCGGTTGCGAGGACGGCAGCGTCGTGGTGTGGGACCGAGACATGCTCCTCCGGCGCCTTGA
>PBMS01000003.1 GCA_002722695.1 Methanobacteriota archaeon | reverse complement strand
CATCCACGGTTTGACATGTACTTCACGTTGTTATTCGAGGTAGGATGAGGCCCAACGGAAATTTACGAACTTGTATTCCATCCCTGTCCTGTTTGGTTCAAAGGCGGTTCAACCGAACAGGATAAGCCGGTATGTATTCCAACACACAGAGGGCCAAATTATGTGACAGGCGATTTCCGTTGTTTACTCGATAATACTAAAATCACAAGAAATCGTAGAGTTGGAATCGTTTGTCATGATTCTGGACATGGTAGTGAAGAAGACTTGAATCTACTAATGGCTGAGATGAAATCGGAAGGATTCTCCCCCCAATTGATGTTCAGAAATTAATGCATCAACAAATCGTTTCGGATACGTTGTAAGGAGCCATCATACACACCTCTGTATTGTTTTCAAATATAGGTTGGCTCCAGCGGGTCAATATGGACGCTACCCTTGGATTCGTCTGAATCGCGGAGTCGACTGAATTCAATTGCCTTCGTAAATGGCCATGGCCTCGTCAACCGAGGCGGCCTCGCAAATGATGGCGTGGCAAGCCGCCGTCATGCGGACGGCCTCTTCAGTGGTTTTCTGGTGGATGTTGCGTCCCGTTGCTGCACCTCGGCAGCCGGACACCGCCATTTGATCGTGGAGTCGCTGAAGGAATTCACGTGGAGGAAGCGTGCCACCACCCGAGCAGATGATGCCGGTTCGACCGGCGGCTTCGACGGCGACCTTGAGCGATTCCGGTTGCGTCATCCCGTCGAAGGCTCGAGGGTAGTTGACCTTAGCAAAGTCCGCACCGATGCAGCAGGCAACACCCGCTGCACCCGAGATGAGTTGAGGGTCTTTTTCATCGGCCACGGCCTGACCGCGGGGGTACATCCACACCACCGAAATCATACCGAGCTCGTGGGCCTGACGAATGAAATGGGCTGCTTCGGTCAGCATTTCGTGTTCGTACTCGCTTCCGATGTACACCGTGTAGCCGATGCCCACGACGTTGATGCCGTTGTGAACCAGCGACATCACGTCGTCCATGTCCCAAAGGGCTTGACTGATGGGATCTCGTTGAGCGGTTTTGACCAGATGGGATTTGGAATTGAGTTTCACAAGATAGGGTACATCAGGATGATCGCGGGCGTATTGAGCGATAAGACCGCACTGTCCCGCAAGGACACCGATGGTGCCGTCGGCGTGAGCCTTCGCTCCGATCTCGAACAGATGTCCAGGGTCGTTGGAAGAGAGTGGGATGCTCTGCCCGCCGTCGTAGAAATCGTCGTTCAGGTGTTCGATTTTTTGGTCGCAGGCGAAGAGGTTCATCAGGCCTGTTCCGGCCGTGGCCGCATGCATGTTGTCAAGGTAGGTCTCAATGAGTTCGTCTGGAACGTCGGCGGGGACGGTGATTTCGCTCACGGAGACCACCTCAAGGCTCACTCACCGGTGAAATTGGCCACGCGCTTCTCAACGTACGCAGCGATGCCCTCTTTGGCGTCGTTGCTGTTGAACAAGGCGGCTTGCAGTTCTCGCTCGAGGGCCAGATGGTACTCGAAGGGAATTTCTGGACCTGTCTGGCAGGAACGCTTGATGTTGCCAACGGCCTTGACGGCCTTGTTGGGCAGGGTGAATTGGCTGCACCAGTCGAGAATGTCTCGACGGAAGTCGTCGGGGTCGCCCTCCCAAATGTGGTTGATGAGGTTGCAGGCGTGAGCGTCCTCGAAGGACATGAGTTCGCCCGTGACCATCATTTCGAGGGCCTTTGCCTTCCCGATCAGACGGGTTAGGCGAGCCGTGCCACCGGTTCCTGCAAGCACACCGAGGTTGATTTCGGGAAGACCGACCTTGCCCGAGTTCTTTCGTGCAATGCGAATGTCAGCAGCCATGGCGATTTCCAAACCACCACCAACGGCGTGGCCGTTGATGGCGCAGATGACGAGTTTTGCGGTTTGCTCGAGACGGGAAAGGGTTTCGTTAGCGTGCAAGCAGAAGTTGTACTTGAAGCCGGGGCTGACGCTGTTGAGCATCTGAATGGAGGCGCCCGCCGAGAAGAACGAGGCCCCGTTGCCTGTCAAGACAATGCAGGTCACGCTGTCGTCAAATCGAGCACGAACGATGGCTTCGTCGATGTCCCTCATCATGCCGTGCGTGTAGGTGTTGGGAGAGCGGTCGTTGACGCCGTCGATGGGTGCGCCGGCGGAGTCCGAGCTCAATTCAATCACGGCGATTCCGTTCTCCGTCACGCCGTAGTTGACGAGTCGGTTGGGCATTGGTTCAAGTTTCAATCCGTAGAGGTCGCTCATGGCCTGTGCCACAGGGGTTGGCATTATGAAGAAATCGCTGAGATTTCTTGCGCCTCACCCTCGGGCGTGCTTGTGAACGAGACCTGCCCGCCACCTCGTCGAGCCAATTCCCAACGCGCTTTCACTTCCAAGGCGTCAGCGCTCTGCTCCCAAGCATCTCGCGATTTTGCCTTTCGAAACGGGAGACGCAGCGGTCGGGTTGGGCCTTCCATTCGCTTGAGCATGAACGGTGAAGCAACGGCGAACACGAGGCGCTTAAACATGCTCGGCCGAAACAGACGACCGATCCAGCGCAACCCATCTCCGCTTTTCGATTGGTCCCGCATCCAAGCCTTGCACATGCGCTTGAACATGCGGTCTCCAACTCGGTTCATCAGCCATCGATTTGCAACACTCGTTCGAACGTAGGGAAGCAGGTGTCGACGGACCTCCTTTTCGTAGGAAGGGCCACCCAGCATTTCCTGCGCCGCCAAGACCCCTGACCACACGGCCATGCGCATGCCGAAGCCCCACATGAAATCCTGCAGGCCCCCCGATTCACCGACGAAGTGTTGACCGGTTGCCGGTGCCGTGTAGTGGCCGTTCAGAGTGAAATCTCCTTTGCCACCAACGCGCTTGATGGGGTTGATGTCCATGTCGGGGTAGAGGCGTTGGTAGCAAGCGATGGTTTCGTTGAGAAATCGTTCGCTCTTCTTTTGTTTGCGCCACAGGCAGGTGCAAATCAAACCAATTCCATCGATGACAATAAGATAGCTGTATGCCCCAGGTGCCAGTTTGTCGTTGAGCTGAAACGCAATGTGGTTGGGGTACGAGGTGTGAAAGATTTCACCCAGGGCAATGGCCGAGGTGTCTTTGGGCCCGCAGGCCACAATGTCCGCTTCCTGTTCATCGATTCGTGATTTGTAGTGGAGCGTTGCCCCCGCCTCGATGGCCATCCGTTTGAAGGCCTGGTCAATGGTGTGGTCGGACGTCCCTCGCTCCACAATGCGGTAGGCCACTCCGTCGGTTTTTGCCTGAGAGATTTCATCGTCGGGGTGGATGAGGTCAACCACCGAGAAGGCGGTCGATTTGAACGAGGTTGAATCGAAGCCCCACGATTCGAGTTGATCGAAGAAGTCGTCGTCCATGCTCCAATTTTCAAGCGCCTGGAAATCCCCGTCGAATCGTGCACCCGAATCAGCACGAATGTCGTGGACATGCACCTCCTTGCCCGCTCGAGCCAGCAGGGTGGCAGCGGCCAGACCTGAGAGACCTGCGCCCATCACGGTGATGGGTTTGGACTGGTCGGAAGCATCGGCCATGCCTTGCCATGGAGGCGTGAGGTTTGAATGATGCCCTCTCTCTCAACGGACCATGAGGGGCTCCGTGCTGGTTGAGGAAGCGCCCGAGGTGCTCAGGCCCGACGAACTTCTCCTCAAGCTGAACACCGAGGGTTGCGGAGCCGTGGTGTCCTTTGTCGGCCTGACCCGAGAACACGAAGGCGACGCAGCTGTTCTGAGGCTTGAATTCGACGCGTGGCAAAACAAACTTACGCCGGTCCTCGAACGTTTGGCCAACGAAGCCATCGAAGATTTCGGCATCTCTTCGGTCGCCATGGCCCATCGAACCGGTTCGGTCGGTCCACAGGAACCCATCGTGGCCATCCACGTGGGCAGCCCACACCGAAAGGAAGCCTTCCTCGCCTGCGAATGGCTCATCGACGAATTGAAGAGGCAAGCACCCATATGGAAGAAAGAGGTCACCTCAGACGGAGAGACCTGGAAGGAGGGGTTGGGCTGAGCGAGAAATCCATTGAAGGCATCATCAACATTGGAGAAAAGCCCGTCGTGGAACGGCGGGCGACGGCCCGGGGCAGAGCCGTGTTCCAAGCAGCCACCAAAGAAGCCATTCAGTCGAACTCGATCGCAAAGGGCAACGTGCTCGAAGCATCCACCGTTGCGGTGCTCCAGGCGGTAAAGGACACCCCGAGGATCATCCCCCACTGTCATCCCATCCCGCTGGAAGGAACCGATGTGGAGTGGGAGTGGGAGGGGACCAGCCTTTGGTGCACCGTCACGGTTTCTGCGACCTACAAAACCGGCATCGAAATGGAAGCCATGACGGGTGTTGCAGCGGGCTTGTTGTGCGCGTTTGACATGGTGAAATCGCTTGAGAAAGACGCGGACGGGCAGTACCCAACCGCGCGAATTTCGGACCTTGAAGTGGTCAAAAAATTCAAGGGAAACTAAACCGTTGTATTGATGGCTTTCCCGCGCCTCCAACCGGTCATGGGCATCACCACGGACTTGGCACATCACTTTGTTGAGGCCGTTGACCAAGCCGCCATAGCAAGTGCAGCTTGGCGCGGAAAGGGCGATAAAAACGCCGCCGACGATGCTGCTGTCGAAGCCATGCGTCGCACCTTTGACCACGTACCGTTTGACGGTCGGGTGGCCATCGGTGAGGGCGAACGAGACGAAGCCCCGATGCTCTACATCGGTGAGGAACTCGGTTCGATGGTCGGCGCAGACGGCGCCCCAAAAATCGACATCGCCGTTGACCCGCTTGAGTGCACCAACAATTGCGCTGACGACCTGCCCAACTCCATCGCCGTCCTGGCTGCTGCGCCGCGAGGTACGCTGCTCCACGCCCCGGATTGCTACATGGACAAACTGGCAGCCGGTCCAGCGCTGGCCAATCACATCTCACTGGAAGGCGGCGCAGCGTACAACATTGAACAAGCGATGCACGTGTTGGACTGTCAGGCGAACGAGGTGAGGATTGTCGCACTGGACCGTGAGCGGCACACAAACCTGTTCAAAGAGATCAACGAAACAGGAGCTCAGCTTCATCTGCTGGGGGACGGCGACGTGGCCGGTGCCATTTGGGCGGCCAAGGACGACGGACCGTACGACATGCTCATGGGCATCGGGGCTGCACCGGAGGGGGTCATCTCGGCCACGGCGCTCCGCGGTATTGGAGGGGTGTTTGAGGGACGGCTTGTGTTTCGCTCACCCGAGGAGGAAGCGCGTGCAGAAACCATGGTCGGCGACGACCTCACGCGCCTTTGGAAGGCGCACGACCTCTGCCAAAGCGAGGATGCCGTGTTCGCAGCCTCGGGCGTGTGCGACGGCTACCTCCCCGGCGTGAAAATCGGCGCAGACCACACCACGACGTTCAGTGAGCTCATCGATGTCTCCAAAAAAACCGTTGTCCGAACCGAACGACAGCGCCCCGTGAACCTCTGAGGAGAAACCATGTCACAGCAACTCCGCATCGATGTGCGCCTGCCTTACGGACATTGGGCGGGCGACGTCACGAGAGAACACCCGTCTGCGACGCTTCGAATCGAACAGCACATGCCGCTCAGCAGAGGTCGAGGGACAGCTCGGTGTTGGAGCAATGAAGACCTGCACGCAACCGTTCGAAATCACGACGGCATCGATCAGTGCACCGACCCAGAGGACGGACGCTTTTCGGTCAATATTTCAGCGGGCGGGGGAGGGTTTCTTCGTCCACTGGTCGACCTCGGCGTGGTCCCCCGAACGCCGTTTGAAGTTCGAGACGGTTGGGTGGAGTGGACCGTTGAGGGAAGCCGAGACACCATGCGAGCGCTGGTGAATCGATTCCGAGGCGACGAAATCCCACACCGCCTTCTCTCTACACGCAGCACGGGAGCCCGCCTGCTTACACCGCGTCAGCGACAGGTGTTCGAAGTGGCATCGAGGGAGGGCTACTGGGACGTGCCACGACGCATCAACCTGACCGAGCTCGCAGGTCTGCTCGATGTGGCCAAGTCGACGCTATCCAGTCAACTTCAGCGCATTGAATCGGCCGTCTTTCATGCGTTTACGGAGGAGATTCGTCGTCGCAGTGGCTGACATGTTCGTACGAACATGTTCGTAAAGGGTATAAGGAGGTCGGGGTTTAGCCCACACCATGGACAACCTACCGAAGACCTGGGACGACTGGATTGAGAATTTCAAAGCATGGCAGGACACTGTTGGCTACGAACGAGAATGGATGGGCGATTTTGACCTCTCGATTCAATTCGATTGGGAGCGAGCAGGCGACACGATTGAATTCGGAGACTACGAAGGCCGCCGCAAATGGGAGCGCTCGCTGCAGGTCCCCCACCAAAGCATGCGAGACGCTCTGGTCAGCATGATCACCGTTCAAGGCGACACCGAATTTGCGTCCGTTGAACAACAACGCCACCTCCTCGCCACCGCACCAACCGACTACGACCGCTACGCTGCTGCTCGAATCATGGCCGAGGAACAGCGCCACGGATGGCAGATGGCCTACCTCTTGATGACCTACTTCGGCCAGCAAGGACGACGTGAGGCACAAAAGCTCCTCGAGCGCAACGCCCAGGACGGCGACCGACTGCTCGGTGCGTTCAACCGACCCATGCCCCACTGGCTTGATTTCTTCTGCTACACGATGTTTGTCGACCGAGACGGTAAATTCCAACTCGGCATGCTCTCCACGTCGGCGTTCAAACCCTTGGCCGCCAGCATGGGGCCCATGCTCAAAGAGGAGTCCTTCCACTTGGGAACCGGTTCCAACGGATTGCGCCGCATCATCAAGGCCGGCGTTATTCCACTTGACATGCTTCAGCGCTACATCAACAAGTGGGTCTCCACTGCGCACGACCTGTTCGGCGTTGATGAATCCTCATCGGCTCACTGGGCCTACGTGTGGGGCATCAAAGGACGCTGGGACGAGCGCAAGAAACTCGAGGCCAACCTCGAAGTCTCCAAAGAGACCCTGAACGAAGAAGCTCGACAACACTACCACGACGAAATCGTCGGTGAAGTGAGGAAGTTGTGCGGCTACCTTCCAGAAGGCGCAGCAAAGCTCTACGTACCCCACGAGAACTTCAACCGAGAAATCGGTACCTTCCGACGTCAACGATACACCGTTGAAGGCACACTTTTCGAAGGATCGGACGACGAATGGACCGCCTACATCAACAACCACCTTCCCACTGCGCAAGACGAAGAGGACCTGAAGGAGCTCTTCAAGGAACAGTGGGTGGCAGAGAAGCGAATGACGGCCCGTCAAATCGCTTCCGGCATCGGCGCCCAGGCCTGATGTTGAGGTGATTGTTCTTGATCCCCGTCGCTCTCTACGGTGTTAACGCCGTGATGTGCGAACGCTTCTTTGAAGCGTTGCCCGATCTGGTCACCGATGCCTACGAGGACCGGTCCTACATCGAATCCCTCTACACCGTGCAAGCGGAGCAACCCATCAAGCACATCAGCATCGCTGACAGGTGGTCGAAACGGACCCCCTTTGCATGGCCAGAAGACATCGTCAACGAAGTGGAAATGGTTCTTCGAACCACAACCTATCCCGATGTCTCCTTGCTCGAGCACCTGATGACTCTTGACGGAGTGGACGCTCAGCGCATTTCCGAATGGATGCACTTCTCGACCAACCTGTTCCCAATCTACTCCGAAAAAGCGTGCATGACGCTCCAGAAAATGGGCCTTGACACACCGTACAAACCGGACGACATCGCAAGTTACGGGTTGTACGTCAATCGAATCGAAGGCCTCAAACTCCACGCCCCCGCCGCAGGACTACCGGAAATCGGACTCCCCCGTACCCGGATGCTGCAGTTGGGCTTGGAGCGGTTTGAATGAACAACGCCAGCGTTCACATCAAACTCATCATCGTTGCCGCCATCTGGGGTTTTGGGTGGCCGGCTGGACGAGTGGTCGCCACCGAACTCCCGCCCATCGGTGCCGCTTGGATTCGGTACGTCATGGTCGTCCTCATGTTCCTGGGATACCTGAAATGGACCCGCCAGTGGACCCTCCCCTCCCCAACCCAATGGAAGCAAGTGGCGTGCATCGGCCTCTTCTCCACCTTCCTGTACCAAGCGCTGTTCATGTACGGCATGAGCTACACCGCTGCGGGTGATGCGTCGCTGATGATCACGCTCAACCCGTTGTTCACCGCTTTCCTGGCCGTGTTTTTCCTGAGTGAACGAATGACGTGGCGCCTGTTGGGCGGTCTCGCACTGGCCTTGGCCGGTGTGGCGGTTCTGTTCGTGGCCTCACCCAACACCGACATCCCTGCGATGGAACGCTGGATTGGAAACACCTTCATCGCCGGATCAGCGTTGGCGTGGGCCGCCTCCTCCATCGTCATGAAACGGGTGATGACGCAGACGCCCAACGACGCTGAAGGCCCGTTGAGCCCACTTCACCTGACCGTCTGGTCGTCCGTTGTCGGGCTTGCGATTCTCACACCGTGGGCGGGCTTCGAAGCGTTGGGAGCATCGTGGACGGCTCCGAGCATCGAGGCCTGGATGGGAATCGTGTTTCTCGCCTTGTTTTCCACGGTCGTTGCCTATGTCTGGTTCGCAGACGGTATACGAATCATTGGCGCTGGACCCGCTGCGTTCTACGTCTACCTCGTACCTCCGTTCGGTATTCTCGGTGGACAGCAACTGTTGGGTGAGCGCCCTGGGGCGTCCCTGGCCGTGGCGTTCGCTCTGATCGTGGGAGGGGTGCTGCTTGCCCAATCCAAACAGACATCCGCCGAGCAAGCATCATGAAGGGGAGCGTGCTCCACGAGCCATGACCATTGAACGCGTTGCGGTGATCGGTGCTGGAACCATGGGTGCTGGCATCGCTCAAGTCTGTGCCCAAGCCGGCTGGGCGACCAAGCTGTACGATGCTTTTCCTGAAGGGCTCGAGCGTGGGATGGAGCGAATCGAGGCCTTTTGGGAAACAGGCATTGCGCGAGGGAAAACCACACCGGAGCAACGCAAAACTTGGTCCGATAACCTCGACGCGGTCGCCGACTTCGCAGAAGCGGTCGGAGACGCCGACCTCGTCATCGAGGCCGTCCCAGAACTTCCCGATCTCAAGCACAACATCTTCGCCCAACTCGATGAATTGGCTCCTGAACACGCAATTCTGGGCACAAACACGTCCTCGATTTCGATTGCCGAAATCGCTTCAGCAACCGCACGACCAGACCGTGTCATCGGCATGCATTTTTTCAATCCAGTTCCGATCATGAAATTACTGGAATTGGTTCGCCACGATCAAACCTCTCAGGCCACCATCGAGACGGCAGAAGCCGCTGGAAGCGCCATGGGCAAAACCACGATTTTGGTCAACGATGTCCCCGGGTTTGCGACCAGTCGTCTTGGCGTTGTCCTCGGAAACGAAGCCATACGCATGTTGGCCGACGGCGTTGCGAGCGCCAAGGACATCGACACGGCGATGGTTCTTGGCTACAAGCACCCGATGGGACCGTTGGCGCTGACCGACTTGGTCGGCCTCGACGTGCGACGAGACATCCTGCTCAACTTGCAGGCGTCGTTTGACGACGACGCGTACGCCCCGCACCCCCTGCTGGAGCGGCTTGTGGCCGAAGGGCGATTGGGAAAAAAGAGCGGTCGAGGAATTTACGATTGGTCCAGCGGAGAGGCCCAAGAAACCGACCTCGAGTGAACGTTGCCTGTTCCCACTGATTTATTGAGTTGCACCTGTTCCACCTCATCATGGACGACGTGAACCCAACACCCTGGGGCGCTATTGAAAAAGAAGAAAAAAGCGAGCCAGAGCCGACGACAGAGACGCCGACCTCTGACGAAGTCTCCGATCCAACGCCCACGACCACGGACCAAGTCATGCCCGATATGGTGGCTGCCTCGATACCCACGACCATGGACCAAATCACCCCCGAAATGGTGGCCGGTGGCTACCAAGTCGGGGCCTCCCCGCAACAATTGGTGGTCGCCGGCAACGTCAAAGGCCCGAAGGGTGCAATGATTGTTGCTGGAGTTCTTGCTGCCATTGGTGTCATCGCACTCATCGCCGGATCACTGATCGCCGGTTCCATTGAGGGCATGTACAACGATCTCCAAACCATGGCCTACACGATAGAGTTCGAAGGAAACGCTGAACTAACTTACGACGATGCTGACGGTTTGGGCGAGGAGGGGTGGTACCTTCTGATACCCGGCGACCCCAAAGCGGATGAAAACGACAACGGCATCATCGATGCGTGCGAAGGTGTGAATTTCTCCATCATCGACGCCGACGGAGAAGACGCTAGCGAGCGAGCGGCACGATTTTCTTGTTCAACATCACCGACTGAGAAGAACTCCAACGCAGGAGAACCTTACTGGGACATCAAAGACGCCATCGTGGTCGCTCGAATCTGCCACACCCTCGTCGACGGCGAGGACGACAGCGGGCACCGTTGTGGGGTGGGTGAGGTGTTCACGGTTTCAAACGATGCAGGTGTTTCCATGTCCGCCGTCGACCTGGACGCCATGCTAGCTCCGTTTGTTGACGACGCCATCGGCGCTGGCGTGCTCTCAGCGGTGGGCTTCGGCTCGGGATGCTGTTCAATGTGCGGTGGCCTCATCGCATTGATCGTCGGACTGACACGACTCGGCGGCGGTAAGGCGCAGCAACAGGTGCAGTTCCAGATTCACTGATTCACTCGAAGGACGGTCGACGCTTCTCAAGAAAGGCAGCGACGCCCTCACGGAACGCCTCGGTTGTACCGGCGGCTTCAATCAGCGTCCGCTCGTGGTCAAGGTGGGTTGAGAAGTCGTTGTCGGTTTGAACGTGGAGAAGATGCTTGGTCGCCTCCTTGGTGTGAGGTCCCCATGACGCCCACATCGTGGCGAGTCCGATGGCGGTGTCCATCAACGACGGTTCGTCCACAAAAACGTCGATCGCCCCGTATTCATGCGCCTGCTCTCCGGACCAAATTTCGTTGCTCATGAAAAATCGCCGTGCGCGCTGCTCGCCCACCAGACGAGGCAACAGCCACGTGGTTCCCCCGTCGGGCGAGAGACCCATCCCTGCGTACGACGCCGCCATACGAGCACCGGACGTGCCAATTCGAGCATCGCATGCAAGAGCGAGACCGAGACCACCGCCGGCCGATACACCATTAAGTGCAGCGACCACGATGGTGGAGGAGGTTCGAATGCGTTGGAGCAACGGATGAAGAACACCGGTCAGGTTGCGGATCAACGCTGGTGCGTTGTCCTGTTCAATAGCTTCTTGGAAAGCGTTGATGTCGGCGCCCGCTGAGAAAAAGCGGCCGTCACCTGTCAACACGATGGCCTTGGTGCCGATGTCGTTCAGACCGTCATCGATGGCGCTGGCGATCGTCGGCAAAAACGCCATCGAAAACGATTGAGTGGAGGCTTGCCCGGCCATCTTGATGACGCGTACGTCATTGCGCTGTTCGACTTCAACGGCCACCAATTCACCTCAGAGTTTGACGTTCACGTTCTTGACCTTGGTGTAGAAGCGAAGCGCTTCCTTGCTCTGCTCTACACCGATGCCGGAATGCTTCCAACCGGTGAAAGCCGTCTGTGGAAACGTGATGGGAAATTCGTTGATGGACACCATGCCGCACTCGAGATCTCTTGCAAGACTGTGGGCTCGTTTCAGATCGTTGGTCCACACGCCGTTGAGCAGGCCGAACGGGGTGTCGTTGGCAAGCTCAAGCGCCTCTTCCTCGGTTGAAAACGACGTGACGGACAACACCGGTCCAAACAACTCGTCTTGGAACAACAGGTGGGATCGGTCGACCCCGGTGACCACGGTTGCCTGCATGAACGCCCCGTCTCGATCGAGCGCCTGACCACCAAGAGCAAGCGAGCCACCTTCGGCCAAACCCGCCTCGAGTTTTTCCAACACTTCCGCACGGTGGCGTTCGTGGACCAAACTGCCGATGCGGACGCCCTCTTCCATGCCGGGGCCAACCGGCCATTTCGACACCTCTGCGCAGACGGCCTCGACCAATTCGTCGTGGACGTCCTCGTGCACCAACAGGCGAGAACCTGCCCAGCACATCTGACCTGCGTTCATGAAGATTCCAAAGCAAATCGCTTTGGCAGCGTAGCGCAGATTGGCATCGGGGAAGACGATGTTGGCCCCCTTTCCGCCGAGTTCAAGGGTGACGGGTGTGAGCTGTTCGCTGGCTTTGGCCATGACCATTTTACCGGTGGGTACGCCACCGGTGAGCACCACGCCGTCCACGCCAGCGTGGCCAGCGAGCGCATCGCCGGCCAACGCTCCCGATCCGGTCAGCACCTGAAGAACACCGGATGGTAAACCGGTCTCGCCCTCGTCAATGGCTTTGCACCAAGCCAGCAGAGAGAGCGGCGTCCACGAGGCAGGTTTGGCGATGACGGTGCAACCCGCTGCAAGCGCAGGTGCGATGGATCGCAGAGCCAACTGCAATGGAAAGTTCCACGGAACGATGTGGGCGGTCACGCCCAACGGTTGACGAAGGGTGTAGTTCAATCTCGATCCGGGCACTGGAATTGTGCTGCCCTCAATCTTGTCCGTCATGCCTGCGAAGTATTCAAACGTCCACGCGCCGTACCGCACCTCGGAAAGCGCTTCACGGAAGGTTTTGCCGTTGTTCGACGATTCAATCGTAGCGAGTTCTTTCGCCTTGGAATAGGTGACGGCGGCCATCTTGTTGAGCACACGGCCCCGTTGAGCAGGGTCCATGTTCTTCCATTCAGGGTTGTTGAGGGCAGTGCGTGAGAACTCAACGCAGCGGTTGACGTCGCCCACGGTCGCCTTGGGCACGGTGGCCATGACCTCTCCTGTTGCAGGGTTCAGGGCATCGCTGGTTTCTCCGTTCTCCGCGGCGCACCATTCACCGGCAATCCACATCTGTTCATCGGCCATGAAAGTTCCAAGTCAGCCCGATTCAAAGGGGCATCGGTGCATCGCAACGGCGTAAAACCAACAGCCTGTGCCCAGAAGAGGGCAGAACCCTCATGTGCTCGTGCGCTTCGCTTGATGGCATGACACGCAGGGTGGGGATGGCCTCCCAAACCGCCCAGGCGCTCTCGGCCCGGCCGCCACGACTGCTCATCATTGCCGGAGCGACCGGCGTGGGCAAGTCCACGGTGGCCGTTGGCGTTGCTCAGCGAGCAGGCTTTACGAGAGTGATGTCAACCGACGCCGTACGTGAGATCATGCGGGCAACCGACGCAAACCACCTCGATGAAGCACTCCATCGATCGTCGTTTTCCCGAGGCAGCAGCGGCGAACCCGTGCTTGACTGGAACGAAACTTGCCTCGCCGTTGAAGCAGGCGTGTCCGCAACGGTTGAACGCGCACGACGAGAAGGCATTGACTTGCTCCTGGAGGGCGTCCACATCGTACCCAACGCTCGCATGCTCAAGGCATGGGAAGACGCTGGAGGGGTTGCTCTCGGTGTGGTCATGGTGGTCGATGAGGAGCGAGCCCACCGCTCCATGCTCCAATCGAGAGATGCGCATTCCTACCGTCGCTCGGACCGGTACCTCGCAAACTTTACGAGGATTCGGGCCATTCAAGACGGTCTCATTGAGCGAGCAAAAATCGCCAACTGGCCAATGGTCGATCCGACGCGAGTGGACAACGATGTCGAACGAATCAACACACTGCTGAACCGCGCCATTGATGCGCATCACGAAGTCTGAACGTCGAGCGTGAAACTCACGTCGTAATTCAGCATGGCGTCGCCGTCGGACACACCGAGTTCGGCGTTGACCTGAATGGTGCTCGAGTCCGTTTGATTCAGAACCATGTTGGTGAGTTTAATTTCAACCCCGCGAAGTTCACCGTGGTGCAGAAGATCGTCGTGCACGGTCTCAAAGCCCAACTCAGCGGCCTCTAAGGCTTCCAGACCACCCTCCACCCACAAGTCCATTCGTGCTTGGGTCAGCGGCTGAATGGATTCGAGCACTTGCTCGGTCGTGTCGATGACATCGTCGGAGGCGGGTTCGTGCGGCAGCGTCAATCCAGCCACTTTTACACCGAAGATCGCCATGGACAACAACGACATCAGAAGGACGACGCCGGTGGCGAGCAGCATTTGACCGGCTTGAGAATCCCGAAGGGTGGTTGAGCGCATCAAGCACCACCTCCACGAGCCCAGACGTCCAACGTTACCGTCCATACGTAAGGACCGATGACCACGAGATGATGGACGGCCACGGTCCCGCCCGAAGGCGTGCCGACCGTGCCGTGAGGTGTGGCCACCGAACTGTCCTTGGCCAACCAGCAATTGGCTTCTTTCCCGGGCGCCACGGCCGATTGAAGGAGTTGGCACGCCTCTTCACGTGCATCATCGGCCAGCAACTCCTCGAGACGGCTCTCACCCTCGATTTCTGCTTCGAGTCCCAGTCCGTACCGTATGGCGTCGTCTGCAGCCATCTCCAGCGAGGCGTCGAGGGCGACGGAGGTCGAATCCGGTACGTCAACGCGAATCAAGAACGTCGCTGACATGAAAAAAAGCCAGAACAGGGTGAGCATTTCCAAAATGTGGATTTGCGCATCTTCGTCGTGACGCACGCCCTCAACCCCCAAAGTACAGCGGTGAGGGGACGAAGGTCCCCGATGAGGGGTTGAGTCCCGGCACTTCCGTAATACCGATCAAATCCGGCGAGAAGGCGACGAAATTGAAAATCACCAGGGCGACCACGATCATCATGCCCGAATGCTTGAAGCCGGTTGAGAAACGACCGGTGGCCATTAAGCCGGCCATCGAGCCATTACCAAGCGCCTGCATGGTGACACCGTAGTAGAAAATCGTCAGGAAGAACAGCGGATCAATGTTTCGAATCGTCATGTTTCCGATGGTTTGACCGCCGCTATCACCGCCGTCCTCACCGCCCGAGTTTGAACCAGCAATAGCGGGGATAAACACCTTGGCCAACACGACGATAACACCGAGGAAAACAAAGTACGACGTCCATATGACGGCGATGTAAGAACCGATGGCCCGTCGCCGCTCGCCCTCGAGGAATTTGAGCTCGCGAGAGTCGTTAGCAGCGGTGACGAGAATGTCAGAAATTTTCCCGCCAGCTCGGTCGGCCTCAGCGATGAGGGTGATGGCCCGGCGAACCAAGGGCGTGCCGACTCGTTCGGCAAACTGACCGATAACGTCAGAGAATTTGACGCCCCAGCTGAGCTGGTCGGACATTTTCTTGACTTCGTCGTTGAGGGCACCGTATTCCGATGTAGCGAGGGTTTGAACAGCGACGGTCATGGAAAGACCACCCTTCCAATACTCCGCAAGATCACGAAGGAAATCTGGGAACTTCTCTTCCACTTCGTTTTTGCCCTCCTCCACCTTTTCCCAGTAGTACGACGCAGGGAAGATGAAGAAGAAAAACGTCAACCCAAAGAAATTGAGGAACATCGTCGGGTGCACCTTGATCGGTCCTGCTTCAACAGCGGGGCCCAGCCACAGCGATTTGTTGTTCATGTTGGTGGGAATACCGTCTTGATAGTGCACCGTCATGTCAAAGCTGACCGTTTGCAGGAACTGCCCTTCTTGGGACGACATGAAAACGAGTTCGTACCGAGTGTCGGGGGGTATGCTAACCATCGTCAGCGTTTGTTCACCCGTGTTTGCCGTGTCGTTCCTGTACTCCAATATGTCTCCGGCAGAGGAGCGAATGGCAACCGTGTAATCGTAGGGATTCGCGGCCTCAACTGAATAATTCAGCCACAGCGGTTGCAGAACAGGGTTTCCTCCCGTAGCGGATTCCGGAACCCCTGGAACATCGAAGTTTTTACCGCGTTTGGTGACCATGACCCACTCTTCGTCCTCCCAAGTGATGCGGTCGGGCCGGTCTTGGAGAATGGTGCATGTTTGGTTGGCGGTGTAGGTCGGCTGCTGATTGGTCTGGAAGTATTCCCCGGTTGGGTTCCCGGCCTCATCCTGTGCGGTTGCACCGCAGTAGAGGTTCGTGAACATCGGTTCCCCGTTGGCCGTGGGCACAAAGCCGGAGTTGGCCAGCCAGAACAGACCGCTTCCTAGGCCCAAAATGATGGAAAAGAACAGGATGATGTAGAGCCTGGTCAACGTCGTGTCGTCCTTGGGGAGGTCAAGATTGACGACGATTTTTTCCTTCTTCCGTGCCAACGAACCTCACCCCCTCTCTACATGTCTTGCTCTTTGCTGCTGGTCCACACCAGAACGGCATAAGCAACGTGAATCATCGGAATAAAGCCCAACACGATGCCGTAAAGCATGCCTTCGCTCATCTGCGCACCCGATCCGGACACCCAGAACATGATGACGAGCATGACGATCAGGAACAGAGGCATGGCCACAGCAACCACAATGTAGGACTCGGCCAGAAGTGCGATGGATTCCAAGAACTGACCCAATCGGGTGCGGTTTTCTCGCATGTAGTGCTCGGCTCGGTTCAGGAAGTAGAGTTTGAGTTGTCCACCTGCCGTCAGGGTCCCGACCATGCCTTGGAAAAACTCGGTCAGCCAGACCGATGCCGCACGGTCAACGCTCAGTTTCATGGCCGTGATGAGGTCGTAACCGAGGAGCGTGACGTCTCGATAAATCATCGCAGCGTCGTCGGCAACGTCACCGTAGATGTCCTTGTTCATGGCCAGCGAACGGAAAATCTTGGCCGGTGTTGCGTTGGCAGCGGACATTGCTGCGGTGTAAGAAGCAGCGTAAGGAAGGTACTTTTCGATCATGTCGCCTCGGCGTGTCGCCTCTCGTGCGGCCCCACCCTTGTTGTAGCGATAGGCAGCAAACGGCACGATGAAACCACCAAGGGCGACGATGACCACTTTCAGGATTGCAGGAAAGACCTGAAGCGCATATTCCGGACAGCCATTACCCGGCTGCGCTGGGTTGATCAAATCGGGGTTCCAGTATTCCCATTCAAAGCACGGGTTCACAGTGGATGAATCCTGTATGCTTTCGTAGAATGCGATGACCCCGATGTCGGGAATAAAGAACACCGAGACAAAGGCCCACGACATCAGGGTGATGGCGATGGATGTGACGATGACCGTGGACAAGTAGACCTCGGGCATCATACCCATGGAACCTTTCACGAGGTTCGATGAGAGGTCTTTGTCGGCGCGGGCACGCTTTTTCACAAACGGGCCCAAAAGCCGATTGCAGATGCGTTGCCATGCGGTCAGGTCCATCGTATCACCGTTGACTTGGTCGCCGCCTCACTTCAACCCGTCCACTCGGGCCAGGATTTCGTTCGGACGCACGTAATACTCCGTGATGATTTGAGAAACTTGGTCGGCCTTGCGGATGTCGTTCAGCACCATCCATTCCAAAATCCGCTTCCGAGTGCGCAGTTCTCGGCGCATCTCTTCTTGGCTGTAGTTGATCTTCACCATGATTTTTTCCAGCACGTACGACTTGCCGCTGAAGATGAAATCGTCGTTGGTTACGTCCCAGCGGAACACCTCGTTGGTGATGACTTCCATGGAGTTTGGGTCAATGCCAACGATTTCCACAACCTGCTTGGTGCGCCGAACACGCCGGCCGTTGATTCGAGTTTGAATTTGAATGGAGCACGCTTCGAGAGCCGGCAACAACACACGGGGGATGTCGATCGGCTTGTTTTCCAAACGGTGAACAAGGGAAGGCACCGAATCGGCGTGCACCGTTGAGTAAGCGCAGTGCCCGGTGGCCATGGCTTGGAACAGCACATACGCCTCTGCACCTCGGATTTCGCCCACAATGATGTATTCGGGCCGCTCACGCAACGCAGCCTTGAGCAACTCGAACTCTCCGATGACACCTTCGTCGCTCTCACCACCGAAGCCTTGCCGAGTCAGCCCCGGGACCCAATTCGGTTGCGGGATGTTGACTTCACGGGTGGACTCGATGGAGACAATTTTCATCTGCCAGGGAATGAAGATACACATGGCGTTGAGCGTGGTGGTTTTCCCGGAGGCCGTACCGCCGACAAACAACATAGGGACCTCGTTCTGGAAGGCGATCCAGAGGTAAGCAACCATGAGCGAGGACATGGTTCGGAACGCGACGATGTCAGCAGGAGAGAAGGGGTCGTCCTTGAATCGTCGAATACAGAACGCCGAGCCACGGGTCGAAATTTCGTGGCCGAGTTTCATCACGATTCGGGAACCGTCCATCAGCGTAGCGTCGAGAAGCGGTTCTGCAACGGAAATGTGTTTGCCGCATCGCTGAGCGAGCTTGATGACGTAGGATTCCAGTTCTTGATCGGTGGCCCAAACGCACGTGGTTTCCACCGATTCGAATTTTCGATGGTAAGCAAAAATCGGGACGTTGGTGCCGTCAAGGGAGATGTCCTCCACGTTCACGTCGTTCATCAGGACGTCCATTTTTCCATAGCCGATGAGATCTCTTCGCAGGTAATAGAAGAGTTTGGATTTGGATTTCTTGTTGATTTTCATGCTGTAGGACTTGATGACTTTGTCCATGGCCGTCCGCACGTAGGCCTCGGGGTTTGAATCAATTTCTTCGATGTTGGCCGTCAGAGATCGAATGAAAATATCCATGATTTCATCGCGCTGTTCCTGTTCCTTTTTGGTCAAGGGTGGTTCAATGATTTGGTAGATGATGTTCAGGGTCTGCTTGTCGCGAACAATGCGAGCAAAGGCATGCGGAGGCATCACGGGGTACTTGTCCAACTCGTCGTATTGGGCTCGTTGTCGCGCTCGCTGTCGTCCACCGCCACCTCCTTTTTTTCTTGCCATGGTCGACAGCCCCCGCGATTGCAGTTTGCTACAACATCTCCCCGACTATAACACTTGGGTGAACATCAGCAACAAAACGGCCTGCTGTGCCGGAATCCCCCGCTACGAATCAGGCGGTGTGTCCGGCCCGGAGGGCGTCAAGCCACACGCGACAACGGGCCTGAAACTCATCCAATTCCACATCGTTGTGAATGGCGTTGTTTGCTCCGGCAATCAATTGCTCCAACCCCCAACCTCGTTCTCGTTCGTTCCGTGCTTCAAACGCCGCTCGGTCGCCGTCTTCGGAACGACCTCGCTGGACGATTCGACTGAAGCGCAGTTCCGCCTCGGCCTCGATGGCCACGGTGAGGTAAGCATCGCCCCATCGGGCCGAAAACACCGCATCCTCCGCCGTGCCGCGCAGGCCCTCGATGAGAACCATTTCGTGGGTTTCAAGCAGCTCATCCACTCGTTCGCAGAGACGAACCGCGAGAACGTCCTCGCCGTGTTCCGCTCGCAACGCAGCAGCGACCTCGCCAAAGATGTGCGGTTCTTCCACCAGACCTTGAACACGAACTTCGGCCCGAATCATGTCGCCCATGGAGACAACAGGGACCCCCGCCTGACTCAGCACCGCCGCAAATTCACCCTTGCCGGAGCCGGGCATGCCGCAAACCGCCACAACCCAAGCCATGACCAAACCCCTGTGCCCAACGCTCAAGAACATACCCCCCTGCGGAGGCGCAAGACTCAGTTTGAGAACTCCGACCTGCCCCATCGCTTGTCCATCAACTTCCAGAGCAACGCTGAGGCGAAAATCAAACCGACGGAGATGGCAATCATGCCCATGTAGCCTTGTTGAACCATGCTCTCGTCGTACATTTGGGCGGTTGCAGCCAGCCCGTCCTGACTCGCTCGCTCCCACCAATTGCCGTACAAACCAACGTCGCCCTGAGTGAAGGAGAGAAGGAACAAGCCCAGCAACGGGAGCACGGTTCCGATCCAAAACCACACCATGATCGAGGCATCAAAGATGGCTTTGTTGGGACGCAATCCCATCAGAAACGCCGTGAGAGCGACGATGTAAACGGAGTTGGCAAACATCACGATGATGCTGGTTGGTAGCGACGCCCACTCGTCCAGTCTCCACGCCATCAGGACGATGAAGATCAGCGAAATCCATGAGGTGGCCAGGAAGTAGACCACGACTTTTGCTCGAATCAAATCGGGCACCTTGAGCGGCAAACCGTTCATGAAATCGGGCGAATCGAGGATGGTCAGCCACGAGTAAAAATTGAACCCAAAGAATCCAAGGAACGGTGCGTATGAAAGCAAATTGATCGGAATGGGTGCTTCGGCAAAATCCACCAACCACGCCATGCCGAGCAGCACCAAGAGCGGGATGGCGTACGACACCGTCATCTTCTTGATGGCCCCTGAACGGAACAAATCCACGAATTCTTTCGCCACGATGAGACGAATATGGCCGCGGCCGAGGAAACCCAGGCGAGCGTGCATCGGTGCCAGCAGGTCGCCACGCTCAACAACGCTCACATCGAAGTCGTCTAGGATGAGCAATGAAGCAAGAAGTCCGACACCTATGGACAGCGACAGCCCGAGCAGAATGGCCACACCGCTTTGCGAGGACTGCGCCGCTAAACCCCAGAGAAGGAGATCGGCGGGAAGAGCACCGACACCCACGCCGACACCCACGGCAACGGCAAGCAGCGGGCCGAGAACGGTGTACGGACGGCCTCTCAACCACAACGAAGAGGCGAGGAACGACAGGGCAAGACCTTGTCCGAGGGTGGTGGCCATGGCCAGCCATGTCCAAGGAAGGGAACTCCAGAGCAGAGGGGTGCGAATGCCGGCAAACCCGTCCAGCACAATGCCCAGCGCCATGCCAGCGATGATCGGTGTCAAAATCAACAGGACGTAGAAGAGCAAGTCCTTCACGAAGTACGCAAAGTGCGCCATCGAATTGGGGAGCGGTTGGAGCGCCGGTGCGGCGAGGAGGAAATTTTTGGTTCCCGTGCGGCGAACGATGGCGTCTCGACCCATGAACGCAAACGTGCCCATGCCCAAGGAGAACATGAACATCGGAAGATGAAGGGCGAAACGCAGTTCTCCCCACGTGAAGGTCTTGGTGTCGATGTCGGACGTCTGGGCGGTCGAATCGCCCACGAGAAACTGCAAACCGATGGTTGAGATGGCCGTCACCAAGGTCAGAAGCAGCGGGAACAGCACCATCTGCCGCTTTTGCGCAAACTCCACGCTTTTGCGACCTTCCTCGAGAAACATGACCCGGAAGGTTGTTGAAAACGACGACCAGCCACGCAGGGGTTCGTTCAAGACCGCTCCGTGCGATGAGGTGCCCATGGGTCCGGATTCACTGAAATCGTCGTCGGTCCACGAACGCGATTCAATGAAGGTCCCGGGCATAATCACTCCTCCGAATCGTCCTTGACACCCTCTTCAGTCAGCCGCTCAACGTCCTCAATGGACCGACCCACAAGCCGTATGAACACGTCCTCAAGGGTCTCGTCGCTGGATTGTTTGAGACCTTTCACCGTACCGGCTGCGAGAACTCGCCCGTCGTTGATGATGGCCATTCTGTTGCACATTCGCTCGGCCATTTCCAAAACGTGGGAGCAGAGGAAAATCGTTCCACCTTCCGCCACGTGATTCAACAACCATTCCCTGCACTTGCGTTGGTAGATGGGGTCGAGGTTGGCGAACGGCTCGTCCAAAAAGAGCAATTTAGGTTTGTGGATAAAGGCGCTGGCAAGCATGACCTTCTGTCGCTGACCCTTGGACAAATCCTTGCACATCGTGTCGCGTTTTTCTTCGAGTCCAAACCACTCCAGCCAGTGCTCCACCTTGGTTTTCATGTCGTCAACGTTGCGGAGACGAGCGACGAACTCGAGAAACTCAGTCGGCGTAAGAAAGGACGGGGGCGATTCAGATTCGGGGACAATCCCGATGTTGGCCTTCACCTTTTGAGGGTCGTTGACGGCGTCAACGCCGAGGACCTCTATCCGTCCTTTGCTGGGCCGCAGTTGTCCGGTGAGGAGCTTGATGAACGTGGACTTCCCAGCCCCGTTGGGCCCAAAAACTCCGAAGAATTCTCCGTCATGAACCTCAACGTTCAAAGGGTGGAGTGCGATGAAGTCACCGTATTTTTTGGCCATATCAACCGCGCTGACCATCGGTTTGCTGCTCTCAGCCATACCTCTTGCATGTCGCTGTCAATTATCATCCCTTGGTTGTCCTTCATTGTACAACGGCGATGACATCAAGAAGAGGTGAGTCCTCAGTCAACGCATGAACCCACCACAAAGCGACGTCATGAAGGTGAACCTTGAACCCGTCAGCGACGACCAAAATCTTGGTTTCATCGCCTGCCTGACCATTGACCGACCCGACAAGCTGAACGCCTTGAACGCCGAGGTCATGGCTTCGCTGAAAACCGTCTGCGCTTGGGTCGAAGAATCGGACGATGTTCGTGTTTTGGTGATCACGGGCGCACCGCCCAACCCCCCCGCTGAAGGAAAGCGGACCAAGCCTCACGCCTTTGTTGCCGGAGCCGACATCACGGAATTTGCTGGGGCCGGGAGTGATGTGATTCGGGAGCGTTTCCGAAACAACGCCGTGGAGGCTCTGTGGAATCTGAGCAAACCGACCATCGCCATGGTGGACGGTTTCGCACTCGGTGGGGGATGTGAAGTGGCGTGCTCATGCGATGTTCGCATTGCAAGCAACCGCTCCACCTTCGGTACACCTGAGATCAACCTCGGGCTTATCCCCGGGTACGGTGCAACACAGCGGCTCGAACGCTTGGTTGGCTACGGCAAGGCGCATGAGATGATCATGACCGGGGACATGGTTCCCGCAGAAGAGGCGCATCGAATTGGACTGGTCAACCACGTGGTCGCACCGGAGGATCTTGAGCAAACGGTCATGGAGATGGCCCGCCGAATCGGGACCAAATCGTCTCATGCGCTCAGGGTGGGCAAGCAGGCCGTTCGCGCTGCGCTCGACGAGGGGTTGACGGACGGTGTCGAAATCGAAGCCATCGCCTTTGCTGACCTCTTCGACAGCGAGGACAAAGAAATCGGCGTTCAGGCTTTCATGAACCGAGAGACGCCGGAATGGAAGCATCGCTAAATTCAAACCGATTCATTTCGACCAAACTTAGCCGAACAACGAGACGCCGTCACTCTTGCATTTCCTGGCGAAGAGCGTCCAAGGCACTGCTGGCAGCGGGCAACGGCGGGAGTGGGAGCGGTGTTCCATCGGGGGACAAGAGCGGAGGAAGTTCCTTCCCGTCGGGTCCAATGAGCACAGGCATTTCGGGTTGGGCTGGTGCGCTGGCCACCGATTCGAACCCGAGGTCGAGCGGAAGTCTGAGTTTCAGAATACGGCCTTCGTCAATGCGCACAAAGGTTGCACCGTAAACATGACCGGGAGCGGGGTGCTCAGGCTCCACCAAAACGGTGTGCCCGTGGCCGGGGGTTTGCAGGAGAGCGACCAGGTCTTCGCCGGACGCATGCTCTTCCCACATGCGGGCCGTTGACGCACGGATGTCCGCCATCTGGCCCATGCGTCGACGCTTGATGCGCTCACGAATGGCTTCGTGGCGCTCTCTTCGGTCGCGAACGGTGATGGCGATGTCGGCGTCTTCAACCGACTCGGGACTGACATCAACCACGTATTCATCGGCGACGTGGACGTCTTCGAGTTCAACTTCGATCACAGCCTCGCCACCTTCCTCTTCGTCTTCAGCCTCCGCAGCGGCTTGTGCGGCTTGTGCTGCGGCAATTTTTGCGAGTTTTCGCTCTCTCAGCGTAGCGCCGTCGAGGCTGTTGGCGACCACAGGTTCGGGCAAGTCGTCCTCCTCTTCGGTTTCAATTTCCACCTCAACCTCGTCGGATTCGGCGTCGGACGAGGGAGTGGTTTGGGCAGGACGTGAACGTTTGGCTCGAGCCGTTGGTTGAGCCCGACCACCGAGGTTGATGTACAGGAAAGCCAGCACGCCCAAAGCACCCACGAAGCCCCACTTTGCTTCGTCTGTGAGCTGACCCACGGTTGAGAGATAGAACCCCAGCACGGAGATGAACAACACGCCGACAGCGGTCCTCGCGAATCCCATGTCCCTCGCTCCATCCAATCATCGGTTCTTTATGACGGTGATGGACGGCATCGGTCATTCACCAGCGTTGAGTTGAGGCATCTGGCGCACGAGGTCTTCAATCGCTCTACGACGATGACTGAACAGGTGCTTCTCAGACACGTCAACGCTTCCGAACGTCCGTCCGTGCGTGCTCACAACACCCAAGGTTTCAGGGTCGAGCGACGCTCCGTCCTCGTCCAAGTCGGCGGGGATGAAGATGGGATCGTACCCGAAACCGTTCTCCCCTTGAGCGTCCGATGCAATGGACCCCCGGCACACCCCTTTGCCAACGATGAGTTGATGCCCGTCCCACAAGACGGCCACCGCTTGGAAGGAAGCGGCGCGAAGGCGTTTCGCCCGGACGGGGTCCTCGCTGGTGAGATGGTGAAGCAACCGCACGATGCCAAGGTTCCCAATCGTGTCGTGCACGTAGGCGGAATACACGCCCGGAAAGCCTCCCAGTGCGTCGATAAACAAGCCCGCATCCTCCACCATCACCGTGGTCTCGCCTTCGGGTAAGTGCTTCAGAGCTTGCTGAATCTTGGCCCTGGCCACCGTTTCCAAATCCTCGGCTTGAGGCTCGACAACGACGCCTGAATCCACGCTGAGGGCTCTGACCTCCATGCCGACTTCCGAAAAGTGATGCGCTGCCTCGTCCAACTTTCCCTGATTGGAGGTCAAAAACCAGACCGTAGCGCTCATACGGTGTCCACATCACGACAGCCTATGACCCTGCCCGTTTTCCACGGGTGGGGCCCTCGGGAACGAGGAGTTTCTTAAGCCAGGGAGGACGAGACCCGGCCATGGTTTCAAATTGGATTTTGATCGCTGTCGGCGGGGCCGCAGGGGCTCTGCTTCGATTCTACTTGAGTGAGACGATCCCCTCCTCCGGTTTTCCATGGGCTACGCTGAGCGTGAATTTGGTGGGTTCCTTGCTGCTGGGTGCGGTCACTGCGGCAACGCTGACGAACGTTCTCGACGAGGCGGGTGCGCTTTTGCTGGGTGCAGGTTTCTTGGGAGCCTTCACCACCATGTCCACGTTCTCGGTGGAAACCATTGCACTGCTCGAAGAAGGGCGCTGGTCGGTTGCGGGCGTCTACGTTGCGCTCAGCGGCCTGGTGTGCCCGCTGTTGGCATGGATCGGATGGAAGAGCGCCGAATCCTGGTTGGCTTGATTCACTTCAGGATGGCCAGCATTCTGTTGAGCGCCAGCAGTGAACCTGCTTGGACGGCCTCGGAAACAACGATTTGATTGGGAACCTCGCCGTCGACCAAGCGCTCCAACACGTCCATCAGGTAGGCAGGATGAATCATGTACATCGTTGAGCACGGACAAATCTCTTCATCGAGACATTCAATGTGCTTGTCCGGATGTTCCTGAGCGAGTCGAGCCACCATGTTGATTTCGGTCCCAATAGCGATGCTGGCGCCCGCTGGTTGCTCCTTGACAAAATTTCGGATGTACTGCGTTGAGCCGTTGGCGTCAGCAAGCTCAACCGTTTCCATCGGGCATTCCGGGTGCACGACGACGATGCCGTCGGGATGCTCGGTTCGGAACTCCTGGATCTGTTGAGGCGTGAACCGCTTGTGGACCGAACAAAAACCGTGCCAAAGGACGATTCGAGCGTTGTCAAGCGAGCCCATTGCACCAACGCCCGGCGTCCATGTCGGCATTCGGTCGGTGTCGATGCCCATCGCCAGGCCGGTGTTGCGCCCCAGGTGCTGGTCAGGGAAAAACAGAACAGCTCCGTTGGTTCCTGCTCGCTCAAACGCCCAATTCAACACCCCTTCTGCATTGGAGGACGTGCAGACCACGCCGCCGTGGCGGCCAACGAAGTCCTTGAGGTCGGCGCTTGAATTCATGTAAGTGACGGGTACGAGGTAGGCCTCGTCCGCAGCGACCGGTGCGTCGGGATTCGGGCGATCGATGGGGTCGGAAAGACCGGACTCTCGCAGCAGTTCCTCCCAAGCCACTTCGACCTCGCTGAGCGTGGCCATGTCCGCCATCGAACAGCCCGCACGAAGGTTGGGCAACACAACGCTTTGGCTGTCGGACGTCAAGATGTCCGCCGATTCCGCCATGAAGTGCACGCCGCAAAACACGATGTACTTCGCGTCCGACTCAGCCGCTTTTTGGCTGAGCATGAAGGAGTCTCCGAGGAAATCAGCGTGCATCACGATGCTGTCTCGCTGGTAATGATGGCCCAAAATAAGGAGGTCATCGCCAAGCTGGGCTTTCAGCTCCTGAATGCGATCCGCAATCGCTTGTTCTTCCACGGACAAGGACGTGTCCATGAAATCCACGGAACACATTGGGAGGGAGATGGCCATGGCTCTCATCCAACCCAAGGCTCAATCCTTTTTGAAGGAACGGATGGGCGTGAACGTTCAAAAAGAGGACCGAGGTGGACGATGCATGGTCTTTGAGCCAACCGAACGCCTGCACCTCGGCGCTGAGGCCGAGGTTTGGAAGGGGACGTGGTTCGGGCGTCCTGCGGTTCGTAAACAGCGAAGACCACGCTCATGGCGCCATCCGAACCTTGACCACCGCCTTGGTGTCCGTCGAATGATCAGCGAAGCAAGGCTGCTGATCCGCACACGAAAAGCGGGTCTCTCCGTTCCGTCCGTGTGGGATTTGGATTACGAGGGGGGTCAACTCATCATCGAACATCTCAACGGCCGTCCACTCATCGACGTTCTCAACGACGAAACAACCACTGCCCCGCGGGCGGAGTCCGTCCTTCGAAAAGTCGGTGCTGCCGTCAGGGCTTTGCACCGAATGGCGACCACGCACGGAGATTTGTCGAGCAACAACATTCTGATCGAGGATGAGGAGGTCCACCTGATCGATTTCGGACTCGCATCCGTGGAGTACGATGTGGAACGATTTGGGATTGACTTGCACGTCCTCGATGAAATCCTTGGTGCCTCACACCCCCAGTGGGAGGGTGGTATTGACTGGGTCATCGAAGGCTATCTCGCTGCTGAAGACGAGCTAGGCCCTCCACAGGTGCTCCAAGGGGGCGCCGTACCCACGGCGAATGAGGTTCACACCCGACTTGTGGACATTCGAACTCGGGTTCGATATCACGGTTAACGATGAAGCCGCCGTTCACTCTGGCGTTGCCACATGTTCCACGCCACCACCACGAAGGCCGCCAAAACCCCGGTCTGCAGGACGATGCTCGAGTAGAGTCGGAGTTCAGGCTCCCAAGCATGGATTTTGAATTGAACGACCTCGCCGTCGGATTGGAAATAGATGAGGTGATGTTCCAAAACTTGCGGTCCCCACTGGTCGTTCGTGTCGGATGTGAGCACGTGCGAGGTGTTTGTCGCTAAATCGGTGAAGTAGATTTCTCGATCGAGGTACTTTGACTGTGGCATCATGGGGTTGTAGTGGTCTCGAACCGACCATGCAAGAATTCCGTGGTCGAGGGATAGATCGGAAACGTGGTACTTTGCGTTGCTAGCAAGCCATTGCTCGGCCGTGCTGCGGTTGTAAAGAACCAAACGGTCGGTGGCTGATACATTGACCGTCACAGCAAGATATTCTCGATCAAACGACATGTTGAGGATGGTTGCGTTGCCCATGTCAACGGGCGTTCCCCACGTGGCAAGGATTTCATCTTCCTGGACGGGTGCTGTGGCGTTGATCGAATAACCGACTTGTCCACGTACACCCAATTGAACGATGTTGACCTCCATCGGGGCATCGTCGGCGACGTAGGCGATTTCAGAACCGGCACACGTCATGGTGCGTATGCCCGTGTGCTCCGCATCCGGGTCGTCCATCGGATTGCCTTTCAAATCCATTACGTGAAGACGACCGTCCACCGTGTAAACGACCACGGTTTCCGAGGCTCGCTCGCACAGCACGAGATGCTGGTGCGGACCCAACGGTACGGAACGAATCGCAGTTTCCGGTTGATTCACGTCGAACACAAACAGCGTGGAGGCGTTCGAGACGACCAAGCGCTCGTTCTGCATCGCCCATGTTGAGTTTAAATCCAGACCGGGAACAACCATCTCAAACGGTTCAAAACCGTCCGCTGAAAGGTCGTACAACACCAACCCTACGCCGTCCTCCCGGTTGTCCCGTGCAACCGTCCAATCCCCGGAGGAAGCGGCAGCGTCGGGCGCCTCAACTCCGCCTGCGGGCAACGAACGGTGGGTGAGGTCCCACGTGATGACGGCCGCAACGACGATGAGAATGGCCAGAGCGATGTGGCCGGTTTCCCTGCTTGATGGCGACCGGTAGGCCTTGAACGTCGAAGCGGCCTTCGAGGAAAACCACGACCATGCCTGCCCGGGACGCGTCAGGACCGTAACGATTCGGGCGTTCATCGTCCGCTCATCAAAAAATTTCCACCAAGTGTTTGACGTTCTGTCGGCCAGCGAAACGGCCGCTCCAGCGATGAGCATGCCCCCGATGATGTCCAAGAACCAATGGATGCCAAGATAGATGATGGTGAAGGCCGTCAGCAGCGTGAACACACCCACGGTGTATCGATACCGGTTCCATCTCCGATCGTCGTCAAATCGTGTCAAACAGAGCCAAACCGCAAACGGAATGCCGATGTGGAGTGACGGCATGCCGTTCGTGAACGGGTCGATTCGGCGGAACCAATCTGCGATTTCTGGTGTCAATGTGTAAGCGAGGGTTTGCATTTCCGGAATGGTATCCCCTGTGACACGGACGTTGAAGAACAAATAGAACGGCACGGCGAGAATGTAGACCCATGCGATGGAAAGTGTGACACGGTCGGCGAGCCACCGGTCGTCAAAATAGGCGAAGTAAAACACCGAAACATAGCACACAAACATGAACCCGGCGACGTAAAAATGCGTTAACGTCGTGGTCAGCCAGTCCGCCATGAAGGTCTGCTGGACCCAAAGAACAAGGTTCCCTTCCACCGCCCAAATGTAGGGGGTCATGTCCAATCCGGTGCTGGCCATCAACAAACGATCGACTTGGTCAAGAGCGTCTTTGGCGTTGTAGATCGCAAAGACGATGAGAATGTGGACCCAATAGCGTCGGAAAAAGTCAACAAAAGGTGGAAGTGACAACTTCGCCCACGGTGGTTTGAACACGGGAAGAAGGAGCACACCAAGCGCCAGAGCGCTGATCATCCATGTGAGGTAAACACTCTGCACGACGACGCCTCTGGTTTTGGGTTGCGGCGTCCCCTCATCAAAGCGTCGTCAATACGGAAGGGAACACGTTGGTTCCTACCATGCTCCGTGGACGTAGGGTTTGCCTCGATCGGGGTCGCGCTTATTGGCGAGGTCGTAAATACGCTCAAACCGGTAAATGCCGGCCGAGCATCCCTTTTGCCATTCAAACGCAAGGGCGTATTTTCCAACCGTTCGGACCGTCGGCTTTTCTGCGGGCAGCGCCTCAATTTGACGACGAAGGACCCTTGAAGAGTCGTCTTCGTTGCGAAGTGGGGAGCACTTTGCGCACGGGCAGGCATGACGAAGGTCGTCGTAGGAAACGATGAAATCTGCTTCGTTGTCGTAGGTCAAGACCATTTCTTGCTGAAGCCGTTCCAGCTTCTTCAACACGGGCAGAACTTCTCCCATATTCGCACCTCAGATGATTTCGAGTCCGTTGTCTGCGCCGTCTGAAAGCTGATTTTGAATGGCATCAACGACCTTGGCAAAGGCTCGTGCAGAAGCCCCTTCGGGTTCAGAAACGATTCGATGGACGCCGTCGTCACCTCCTCGCACAAAGCCGGGGTCAAATGGAAGTGCACCAAGGAACGGAACACCGAATTCCTCCGCTGTTTCCTTGCCTCCGCCTTCTTTGAAAATATCAAGCGTGACGGAGAAGTTTCCGCTTTCGTCGGCGGTTGCGGCCAGGGTTTTCCCGCCTGGTGCAGCAATGTTCACTTCGGTTCCGGGTGCAGCGGTGCCGTTCACGGTGAATCCGCTCATGTTCTCAACAACACCCAACACCGGGACCTTGAGGGATTCCGAAAAGGTGATGGATTTTCGGCTGTCAAGAAGCGCAACCTGTTGAGGCGTAGTGACGATGACCATGCCGTCGATGTCGGGCAAGGATTGCGCCACCGTCAAGGGTTCATCGGAGGTCCCGGGCGGGAAGTCGATGACGAGGTAGTCGAGTTGACCCCACTCAACGTCTCCGATGAATTGCTGAATAGCGCCGAGTTTGATGGGCCCGCGCCAGACCACCGGGGTGTCTTCGTCCTCGAGCAAAAAGGCCATGCTGATCACCTTCACGCCCAGATGCCCTTGTGCGGGGTGAATGCGCTTGTTCTCAACGTGCAGGCGTCGACCGTCAAGACCCATCATCTTGGGCACGTTCGGACCGGTGATGTCGATGTCCAGGATGCCAACGGTGTGGCCTTGTTGAGCCAAGGAGAGAGCCAGTCCGGTGGAAACGGTGGATTTGCCGACACCACCCTTCCCTGAAAGCACCATGATTTTGTGCTTGATGTTGCGGCCGATTTCTTCCATAGCCATCTTTCGCTTCATTTGAGCGTAGGCCTGCTCCATCTGTTTCTGCTCTTGGGGAGACGGGCCAGCGGGAGCCTCGCCTGCGGAGCCGGGTGTGTTGATGGATACGGGTGAATCCGCCATGATCAAACCACGAAACTGGGCTACTTCAACCCACCCACGGCCCCACACTTAGGGAACGTCAACTCGGCCGGGCCCAGAATCGGTCAAACGCTGCGTAAACGGCGAGGGAACCACCCACGATTCCAACCGTCTCCGGCAAAGACCAAGCCATCCCTCCGTAGGCCCACGCCAGTCCGAACGCCATCGGGACACCGACCGTCAACGAGCGCAGGGCCACGGTGCGTCGCACCGAGGCCTCGCACGGACCGACCAGCAGTGCGGTAAGCGGAGCGAATCCGATCGTTTGAATCGAAATGAGAAAGGCCACGATTCGAAACCCTGCATCGATGCCTGCTGCCGCAAAAACGATGTGAAGCAGAAAAAGGGCGCAAAAGACGGCGAGGTTAAGGCCAACGGCACGCAACACAACCGTCCCAATGCATCGAGGTATGTCAACTCATCAATCTTCTCATGAGAGAGGTTTCATAGAGGGTGGCCGTCATGTAAATCACATGAAGCTCCTGTTTGTTTGCGTGGGTAATTCTTGCCGCTCCCAGATGGCTGAAGGATTGGCCAAATCAATGGGGTTTGATGCCGCTTCTGCTGGAACGCACCCCGCCGCCAAGGTCGCACCGCACGCTCTGACGCTTCTCCAATCCAAGGGCATCGAAACCCACGACCTGCGCCCCCAATCCATCGATGAATTTGAACCTGAATCCTTTGATATGGTCATCTCCATGGGCTGCGGCGTGCACTGCCCCGCCATCAGGCTCGACCAAGATTGGGAACTCGATGATCCGGTAGGTCAGGCGTACGACGTTTACGAGAAAACAGCCGCAGAAATCGAACGCAGATTGAAGCTGCTGACCGCTCACTCTTCCTGAGAAGCGGGAACCTCGCCCACACCCTGAAGGTCGATGCGCAGGACACTGACCGTTCGCATTCCGTTCTCGCCCTCAACCTCCTCGGATTCACAGGACAAGGTTTCGATGTTCACGGTTCCCGGCAGACCCTGGGCTATGTGTCCGTTTCTTCGTCGGCACACCTCGGCCACGTCAACGGCACGGGAGATGGTGGCACCTCGGGCCACCAACTGGACCTCACGGTCGCCATCCTCCATGGCTTTTACCACGGCTCGAACATAAGCATGCAAGGGCTTTTTCCCGATGAAAATGATGCGGCGGTCGGTCATCTCTATCGAATCCTGTTGCCTTCGGACACCCCATAAACATTGACGGAAAACCGTCTCGATGATAACCGCAGTGGTGCGAGCGCCGGGACTCGAACCCGGGTTCAGGCGTTGGCAACGCCCGGTGATAACCACTACACTACGCTCGCTGGTGGCTTGCCCATCTGGAACGAGTTTAAACCATTGTCGGCCACGCGGAACGGCGTTCAAGAACCCCCCGCAGTCAGCACCTATTGCATACCGAATCGGTCGCCACCTTCGCCACCGTCTCGCCTCATCAACGCCAACACAACACCGGCTCCAACGAGGACGATCAAACCAGCCCCGGCAAGCACATTTGCATTGATTCCTCCACCTGCTTCTGTTGAGTCCGTTGCCTCGGTCAGGGCGATCACCGATGAACCCGTGTTGAGTTCACCGTAGGTGTCGAACGCACGCAACGCAATCTCGTGGGTTCCCAGCGGCGTTCCGTCCCGAACCGAAAGGAGGACGCTGTAAACACCGTCTCCAGCAATCGTGTCGCCTCCATTGAGTCCGTCGTCGTGCATTGTCGCCCACTGGGGACCTCCAACCGGTGTGTAAACGCCGAGATCGATTTGGACGCGTTCAACACCGTCCGGGTCGGTCGCCTCCACCGTGTAGGTGAACACCTGACCGACGTCCTTGGTGATGGACGCTGAGGCGTACGTCAACTGCGGTCGGTCGTTCAGAATGTGAACCTCAATCGGGANCTCGCCATAGGAATCAANGTGATGGGGACCGAACGCAGCGCTTCCCACACCGTTGGACGGGGTGAACATGCGTTGTTGGACGGTGGCTCCCAGTTCGTCGGTGGCCACGACCAGCAGGGATCGATGGCCAGGAGACATGCCTGCAGGCATGGAAACCATGGCGCCCCATGTGCCTCCATCGCCTTCGGTTGTGAGGTTGACAAGCGCGCCCCCGTATTCTCTCAAATCGAGTTGAACGCTCCGAACACCGTGCCCGTCGTACGCATCGATGTTGATGACGACCGATTGCCCCCGTTGGAGCGACCCCGGCAGGAGCTCAACGTCCGTGAGGCGCGGTGGAAGATTGGAGACAAGAAGCGAGGCGGAGTGGTTGCTGCTGGCACCAAAACTGTCAACGGCAACGACGTTGACAGCAACGGTGCCAACCTCCAGCCCGCTGACCACGACCGAAACGGTGTAGACGTCATCGCCCACCGAACGATCGCCGTTGAGACCTCGGTCGTTCAGCATCTTCGTTTCCAGACCGATCGACGAGAGGTCGACCTCGACGGACACGACGTTCCATTCGGCGTCCTCGACCACGACCTCGAGATGAGCGACACCGCCGCCCTCGCCAACGGCTAGGCCGTCTCGCCAGCGCACGTCAACGATGTTGGGTGCTTGGTTCTCATCCTCGGCGACGATTTCAGGAGAGAGCACGCGCTCGAGAACTTGTGTTTCCTCGAAAACAACGGTTTCGTTTGCCGGACCGAAGGGGAGGGTGAGCGAGCGGCTCACGCTGGAGATGAGGCCTTTGAGAGGACCAACAGAGACCATTGTACCCGAAGCCTCGCCATTTTCATCGCTTCCTTCGTAAAATCCACTCCAAGCCACAACGGTGAGGTTGTGTCCATCGCGAACATCGACTTGGGTTTCTCCAGCCGTCACGGTGAGCGTCATTCCTTCCTGACCGGCCAAACGCAGGCGGTCGTCGCCCACCATTGGAACGGGCATCAACCCCGTCTCCCGTCCCACGGTCAAGTCGCCAAGTCCTTCTTCGGATTCTGGCGGCGTGGCGTTTCGTTGGACAGGGCTGCGCTCCGGAAATTCTTCTCCTTCTGAGGCCTGCGCACCAGTTTCTCGCCAGACAAGACGAACCGTGCGGTTTTCCCAATCGGACTGGACCACCTGGTAGTCCCAAGTTTCGTTGTGCGTAGCGCCCACGGCAGCACCGTCGAAGAGGCTCCCGCCGCTCATGCCGGTGATGTTGAACCATGATTCTTGATGGATCACGTTGACGAGGAAAGCTTGTCCGGAGGCGTTGGTTTGCATCCCGCTGGTCTCGATGCCTCTCACGACGCCGAAGGTGCCTTGGACATCACCGGTTAGCGTCCCGTCCACGTGCAGGTCATCGACCAATGTGGTACCGTTTTCCACCTTTTGATGGAAGTCGTAAATCGTGCCGTTGACCTGTGCCGAAGCGTTTTCATCTTGCTCGGTATAACCGAAGGTTCCGCCACCGTAGAGCTCTTCGAGATGAAGCAAGCGGACGCCGTCCTCCCATCGCTCCAAGGACGAAAAGCCGTCAAGGGAGATGTCCAATCGCACCCCGTCGTCGATTTGAACAAAGTCGGCCATTGCCTCAAACTGCGTGTGTTGAAGAATTCGCTCGCCGTCGACGTCCACGTATTCAAACAAAAAAACGGCGAGTTCACCGTCGATGTTGAGCGAAGCATCCTCCGTCTCCTCCGAGACGTTGAGCAGGCCGGTGGCTTGAAGCGCCAAATGTTCGCCAACCACGCCGTTGATGACCGAACGATTGAGATAAGCGCTTGAAACGTTGGCCTCGATCACCGACACGGTGTCCCCGTCCACCACGGTTGTTCTCAAGTCCCCAAACCCACGCGCATCGAAGACTTGGCTGGTCAGTACACCGGCAACCGTCGTTTCGTTCTTCCAGAGCTGGGTGAGCACCAAGTCCAATTCCGTCGTCCCTTCTTCGGTGCTCTCAACCGTACGGTACGCACCGCTTCCAAGCTCCCACGAGGAGAGGGTTTCGCCCACTCGCTCTTGCCAGCCTTGTCCGGTGAACGCCAACGAGAAGTTTTGCTCGCCTGCTTCCGTGGCGTAGGTTTGGTTGAGGCCCCACGTTGTGGAAAGGAGAACCTCGTGGTCATCCATCGGTTGATTCCACTGCCCCACCGTCAAGGTGCGAGAGGATTCAACGTTGAGACCCGTGGTGCCGTCGTGACCGGTGATGGTGATGGACAAATCGATGAAATCCCCCCATGCAAGCGAGGTGTTGAACGAGAGGAGTGCGGTGCGCAGTCCGTTCTCGCTGCCCCACGCAATCGTGTGGGCGTGTTCAAGCATCGCTCCGCTTCGTTCATGGTGCATGTCGACATCGATGACGAAGGTACCGTTGTCGGAAAATGTGAGCAAGTATGCGTGGGCGGTGTCGGTGGCCCCTTCACCCACCCAATGCGTGGAGATGGAGACGGAGAGCGCATCGTTGGCTTGAACGGACGGGGGAACAAAGGACGACAGCAGGACGGCCACGAGAATCAGCGACAGGCTCCGTCGGCGTTCGTTCATGAACCGTATGTGGCGCGGCTCCCCTTCAAGACTTTGGGAAGCCTGTGCTGCTCACACATCAAGAACGTAGCCAAACATCAACGGCAACACGATGCTGGCGTCGCTTTGGATGTTGAATTTAGGAGTCTCAACACCCAATTTTCCCCAGGTTATTTTCTCGTTGGGTGGTGCGCCGGAATAGCCACCGTAGGAAGCGTTCGCATCGGTGATTTGGCAAAACCACGACCACAACGGAACGTCGCGTTCACCCAAGTCCTGATGAAGCAAAGGAACGACGCAAATGGGGAAATCTCCGGCGATGCCCCCCCCGGATTGAAGAAACGCAAGCGGGCTGTTTGACGAACGGTAAAACGCCATCAGATCCGTCATGTAGTGCGTTCCACTCTGGACCACACTGGGCGAGAGAATCTCTTGAGAACACCGTGCAGCGAAAATGTTCCCCAGCGTGGAGTCTTCCCAACCGGGAACATAGAGCGGAAGATTTCTCTCGGCTGCAGCCAACAGCCACGAATGGTCGGGGTTCGCTTGGAATCGCCCAGCAAGCGCACCCGAGTTGAGCAGACGGTAAAGATACAGGTGGGGAAGCAGGGATTCCCCTGCGGCTTGGGCACTTGACCAAACCGCCATCAGTTCATGCTCGATGGCCCGGATGGCTTCCTCCTCAGGGATGCAAACGTCCGTAACCCGATTCAACCGCTGGTCGAGGAGTTCAGCCTCATCAGCCGGTGAGAGATCTTCAGGGGAGGGAATCGATCGATACGCATCACGGGCAACGAGGTTGAAGAGGTCTTCCTCGAGGTTCGCCCCGGTGCAGGAAATGGCGGAGATGTGTCCTGCGCGAATCATGTCGGCGAGCGTGCGTCCTATTTCCGCCGTGCTCATTGCACCGGCCAGCGTAAGGAAGATTCGGCCACCGTTTTCCAAAAAATCATTCAGGGAGCGAGCGGCCCGACCCAACGTGCCGGCGTTGAAATGCCGGTAGTGTTCGTCAACAAAGGCTCGTATCGACACGCTCACACCTCCGAAATGAAACGGTCCACACGCTCCCTTCGTACACAGGACAATCCCGGTAATCGCTCCATCAAACGGTCGTGAAGATAGGATGCGATGTCGTCGGGATCGGTCTGTCCGCAGGTAAAGCAATCCACCGCAAGCAGGCCCTGATCAGCGTAGCAATGCGCCGTAACGTGGCTTTCATCGATGAGCACCACGGCTGCAAAACCCGGTGGCGATGCGGAGCCGTCAAAGGGAGCAAAATGTGCGTGCACCTCGGTGGCTGAACTTTGAGCCACGGCCTCACGCATGAGGTCGAACACCCATCTGTAGGCCGTTTCATCTGCGAACGTGGCGTGCGTGTAGTCAAGCAGGATGTGAGCCCCTCGGGAAGGTGGGGGCGTCATGGATTCACCTGCCTACTGCCGCTTCTTCGATCGCTCTTGTTCTCCGGGCTGGACGAGGAAACGAAATGCTCGAAGAACGTGGACGAAGTCGCCTCGGTGAGAGCGTGTGTGGACACCCAACGACCCTCCCTCCGGGCCAGCACGTGAGAGGCCACGATTTTTGCTGCCAAACAGGCCGCAGTGAATTGCGTCAATGGCGTACCGTCCTGCGCAACAATTTCGTTGATGTCTGCGCTGACGACGGCGACGTTGGGGTTGGCGAACAAGGTCTCGATGGTCTCAACAGCTTGCCAGTAACTCAAGCCACCCGGAACGGGTGTACCGGTTGCAGGAACCAGAGACCCGTCGAGACCGTCGATGTCAAGGGTCAGGTGAACGGGTCCAGAGAGTTGCCGTAGTTCCTCAAGCCATCGACCCCAAACAGCAGCGCCCGTGTGAGGGTGCTGTGTGTCGCGCGCAAAGTACGTGGTGATTCGCTCATCGCTACGGATTCGTTTCGCCTCGTCCTGGCTGTAAGCACGGACACCTGCTTGGAGAATTCGTCCAACGCCCACGTCAAGGCTGCGGCTTGCTGCGCAGGCATGGGAAAAGATCTCGCCGTCCAAATCCTCTCGGAGGTCGGCGTGAGCGTCGAGTTGAACCACGGTGAGCGATTTCAGGTCCTCGTTCACGGCAGGATGCCGTCGTGCTGCGTGCACGATGGGTGGAAGAATGCCGTGCTCTCCGCCCAAAAACAACGGAAAAATGTCGCCTTCAAAGAACCGAACTGCATGGTCAGCGAGTTGGTCCAGTTGCCCTCGCAACGTGGGGGCCGTTCCCTCCCACACTGGTTCAGTGATGATGTTGACTCCTGCGGGCAAGTCCGCATCCAATCGGTCGTCGTAGAGTTCAACTTGGCCACTCGCCTCGATGCAGGCTCGTGGTCCATCGCAAGCTCCGGTCCCGTACGACGTCGTCAGTTCGTACGCCAAGGGGACAATCGCAACGTCCGCAGGCCCCTGTTCGGTTGCCAAACCGAGGAAGGCCCCCTCAACGAAGTCCTCCGACATGCAGGCCGTCGGAGGTCGCGTCCTTCATCATCCTGCCGATGGCCATTCGGTCCCGATATCCGGTCTCAAACGACCGATTTCATGAAAGAGCAGGGAACAGTTAATATGGGTCGGTGACCAATATAATACAACAACGGGGAGTAAAAACACCTCACTGTACGGACATTGGAGGCGACACGATGGGAATGACACTCGCAGAATTGACCAAGGCCATCCAGCAGCACATTGACCTCGACATGGATGCAGAGGTTGCTCAGGGCATGGCTGAACACGCTCTCGGCTTCTTTGGTTTTTACAATCGCATCATCGACAACGCCCTCGAGCCAACCGATCGCAACCTGTTTTACATGTTTCAAGACTACGACCTTCTGACCACAGAATCCGAAGAGACAACGCTTTGGGACGGTCGTGAATGGCGAATCCACTACTGGAAGTTCAAGCCCGACCTCCGAGAGCGGGTTGAGGCGTACATGCAGCGGAACCTTCAGGAGGAGGAAATCGACCCCTTCGGCGACATCTACTCCACCGACGGCCCGAGCATTTGGACCCGAGAAGGGGAGAAGGTCGCGAACCCCAACGCCTTCACCTCCGACTGGTGAACTCAATCCATGCAAGTGTTTTTGATTCGCAGGCACGAGGGTGGACCATGCGAGTGGCCATCGGTCTGGTTGTTTGCATGCTCATGGCCGTGGTCCCCACCGCCGCTGCACAATACGACCCGTCTCAGACGCCCATGTGGCCGGGCGACCCCATCGACAGTCACGTTCACATGACGTGGGCTGCCCTGACCCTCGAAGTCAACGATTGGGCCGATGAAAACCCCGACATAGTAGACCTCACCAGTGCTGGAAAATCGGAGCTCGGACGAGACCTGTGGGTGGTCCGCCTCTCGGACTGGTCCATGGAGACCAAAGCCAACGGCTCAGCGAAAGAAATTGTCTACATCGACGGAGGACACCACGGCAACGAATATTTGGGAACAGCCCTAGCATGGTTGTCTGCAAAATGGTACATCAACGGATGGAACGAAGGGAACGAAGAAGCCGTTGAAGTCCTTCAGAACAACGAACTCCACGTTCTCATCATGCTCAACCCCGACGGGAACGACATCGACACGCGCTGGAACATCAACCAGGTGGACCTCAACCGGAACTACGACCACTATTGGAACACTTGTCCGACCACTCAACCCGGCAGCAGCGCATTCAGCGAAGCGGAAACGGCGGCCAACGCCGCCTACATCGACGCCAACGTGGTGGACGCCGACCTGTACGTCACCATGCACACGGGCGTTTGGATCATTCTCTACCCGTGGGGCAAGTGGCCAGAGCAGCCCCCCGATTGGGAACTGTTCTGGAGCATTCGGGACACCGTCAACGCCGGCATCTCCGATATTCCGATTCAAAACGCAAACCAAGGACTCTACCCGAACTGCGGCACCAGTCGAGATTACGGATACGGCCAGATGGGCTTCCCGACCTTCACTTTTGAAACGGACGATGAGCAATTTATCCCCGGGAGTTTTGAGAACATCAACGAACGCTTGGGAGAAGAAATGGACGTCATGCGCTACCTCATCAGCAACGTGTGGTACTGGCGAGCCAGGCTCACGGTCCAATCCATCGCCATGGCGGACGATGGAATCACCGTGGACGTCGTCAACGACGGCCAAGCCTCAACGGCAAACGCAAGTCTGGAATATCGAACACCGTTGGGTGAGGTTGTTTGGGCCTCACCCATGTTTGGCGTTAACGCCACCAACAGCTCAACGGTTTCCTTCTCGGTCGGAAAGGACACGTTTGAGGACGATGGCTACTGGAATCTCAACTACCAGAAGCGCGTCATCAACGCAGCGATTTGGGTGAACGAGACCGTGGACAACGCCACGTCGGTCACCATGGTGGAGAGCGAAGAGGGTGGTTTTCTCATCGGATTCGGATTGTTCAATCCTCTTGCGGTCATCCTTGGAATGATCGGAGCGAGCGTGTACGCACGCCGCGAAGACATCGAATAATGCGCTGCTTTTGTTGACCAAATTTGGTCCTTGCAGTTGAATGGTCGCCCCGATTTTGCGCAGACGGAAACTCGCAAGGGTTGAAGAAGAGGAAATCGTTGGAAACACT
>PBMS01000002.1 GCA_002722695.1 Methanobacteriota archaeon | reverse complement strand
TTCCGGGAGGTAGCGGCGAAGCGCTCGCATAGCGGCCTCTCGGACGAGTGCAGCGAGGTCGGCACCGACGAACCCGTAGGTGTTGTCAAGCACCCACCCAATGTCGAAATCTTCGGCAATGGGCATCTGACGGGTGTGAACATCCATGATTTCACTGCGGCCCTCTCGGTCCGGGACACCGATTTCGATTTCACGATCAAAACGACCGGGTCGCCGCAGTGCAGGGTCGAGAGCGTCCCGACGATTGGTGGCTCCGATGACCACAACGTTGTCTCGGCCCTGCATACCGTCCATCAAGGTCAACATCTGAGCGACGACTCGACGTTCAACCTCTCCGGTAACGTCCTCTCGCTTGGGGCAAATGGAGTCAATCTCGTCAATGAACACGATCGCAGGTGCGTTGTCGGCGGCTTCGTCGAAAATCTCACGAAGTTGCTTTTCCGACTCACCGTAGTATTTTGAAATGATTTCCGGCCCGTTGATGCTCTTGAAGTGCGCATTCGTTTCCGTGGCCACCGCCTTTGCGATCATGGTTTTTCCCGTGCCGGGTGGGCCGTGAAGCAGCACACCCTTGGGGGGATCGATACCGAGACGTCGGAAGAGCTCAGGGTGTTTAAGCGGGAGTTCGATCATCTCACGGACCTTCAGAAGTTGTTGCCCGATACCGCCCACGTCTTCGTAGGTGATGCCCTCGGCTTGACCCATGTCCTCTTCAGCAACCGCTTCGTCCTTGATGACAATCTCGGTGTCCGTGGTCACCACCACGATGCCCTTGGGCACGGTTTGAACAACCGCGAAGGGAAGCGCTTCAGCGAAGAGCGTCATCCCGGGAATGAAGATGCGGTCGCCTGCAACGACAGGACGCTTGGCAAGCCCGCGCTTGGCGAAGCCCTCAATGCCCGGCCCGAATTTGACCTTCTGTTTGTTGGCCATCACGGGCGAAATGGTCAGTTTTGTGCAGGTTTTTGCGTCCACCTTGCGGACGGTGACACGATCGCCCAGACTGACCCCTGCGTTCTTTCGTATGATGCCGTCCATGCGGATGATGTCCATCTTGGCGTCTTCGGGACGGCTGCGCCAGTAGATGGCGGCTGTCGAACGTTCCTCTCCGCTGATTTCAACAAAGTCGCCGGGCTTGAGGTCGAGGCCCATTTCCGAGGAGATGCGTGCCCTGCCGAATCCGACGTCGGAGGGAATGGCCTTGGATACGCGCAGTTCTATGGTGTCTTCTTTGCCAGCCATGGTTTGTCCCCTCGTTTTGTTGAGCAATTTACGGTATATAATGAAATTCTACCGGGCGTTTCGCCTGCCCTCAACAGAATACAGGGAAGGGCCACTATAAACCCAAGCCCGAGGCGCCCTGAGTGGCGAAAGCCCACGGAAACAGCCCTTCCATCACATTCAAGAGAGGCGCCAAATTGGCAAAACGCATGGTTCACGTTCTTGAAACCGGCTTGGAATACATGGAAAACAGCAACCCAAACGGCAAACCTGCTGTTCGAGGCTACAACATCATCAACGGCCAGTTAACCCTTGCAAGCGACAACAGCACCTTTCGCTCAACCAACCCAGCCCTGCTGGCGGATTGCTTGGGTGAGTTTCCTCTTTCAACCCGGGAGGACGTACGCAACGCCCTCAACGCCGCCCATGAAGCGTTTTCTGCGTGGGCCGCCACCCCCGCACCGACCCGGGGACAAATCATCGGCAACATGGGCCGACTCTTGATGGAGCACAAGGAAGCTCTTGTGGCCCTTGAAACACGGGAAATTGGAAAGACGCTGAAGGAATCCGGTGGCGAAATCCAAGAGGCCATCGACACCTGCCTGTTCTTTCAATCCGAAGGGCGACGATTGTACGGCCAAACCGTCAATTCTGAGCTGCCCAACAAGGAGTTGTTCACCTACCGACGCCCTCTTGGCGTCTGTGGTATCATCAACGCATGCAACTTTCCGTCGGCCGTGCCTTTCTGGAAGATGATCCCCGCCATCATGTGCGGCAACACCTGCGTCTGGAAAAGTCCCCAAGATGCCCCGTTGCTGTCCTTCGCCTTGGCTCGCATCATGCACCAAGCCGGAATCCCCGACGGTGTGATCAACCTCGTTCACGGCAAGGGCAGTGGAGCTGGCCAGTACCTCGTTGACGCCGTCGACGAGGGTCTTGTCAACAAAATCTCCTTCACCGGTTCAACCGGCGTTGGAAAAATGATCGGGGAGGTTTGCGGCCGCAACCTCGTTTCCTGCTCGCTCGAGCTGGGTGGTAAAAATCCGCTGGTGGTCATGCCCTCAGCGGACCTCAACAACGCCGTTGAGGGAGCCTATTGGGGCGCCTTCGGCACCGCTGGTCAGCGCTGCACCAGTCTGGGCAATCTCATTGTTCACGAGGACATTTACGACGCGTTCATGGAGAAGTTCATGGAGAAGGTAAAATCCACCCGAATCGGCGATTCGCTGGTTCACAAGAACGTGCTCTACGGACCCATGCTTTCCGAGAAGTACGCCAAGGATTTCATGGTCGGCCTCGAAATGGCCAAAGCCAGCGGTGCCACGCATCTTTGGGGTGAGGGTCCCATCACCGCACAGAGCGCTCCAGAAAACTTCCTCGGAAACGCCAGCGATGGGGTCTTCATGTGGCCTCACGTGTTCGTGGACGTCACAGAAGACATGGAGTGCTTCCACGAGGAGATTTTCGGTCCCTTGGTCACCATTGTGAAGGCCACGGATTTTGATCACGCACTCCACTTGGCCAACGCCAGCCCCTACGGACTTTCATCCGCCATCTACACCAACGACCGCCTGGAAGCCTACCGGTACAAAACCGGCATCAAAGCGGGCATGACGAGCATCAACAATTCCACCAGCGGCGCTGAAGCCCATCTGCCCTTTGGCGGCGTCAAGGGTTCGGGTAACGGTACACGAGAATCGGGCATCTGGGTCATCGAAGCGTATTCGTACTGGCACGCCGTGAACGACGAACTTTCGGGTAAACTTCAACTGGCCCAAATGGACGTTGACGAAATTGAAATGGTTGAGGCCGAAGTGAATTGGTCTGAATTGGCCTGAAAATGTTTCAAAAACGGCATACGGCTCAATGGTGAACCTCAAAGACCCTGCCCCTCTCGGATAGAGTGTTTCCGTAGGGAACAGGGGTGAAATGGCATGGGAGAAGGCGTGAAACTCCCTGTCCTGAACGGCTTGGGTCGCACCAACCGAATCGACAATTGGTGGAGCCAACCCGTCACGATGGGAACCGGATTGACCGCCGCCCTCATCTACACCTTCTGGAGATTGTTTCTCTACGATGCAGACATCTCTTACAAGCTTCACGGAAGCACCGTGATGTCGCCTATTTTCTCACCCAACGTGCTCGAATGGAATCTTTTCGGGCTCTCGGCTTGGAACCACCCAGAATGGGTGAACGCCGCTATTCTTGTTTTGTGGATTCCCTTTGGGTTCCGAGGCACGTGCTACTACATGCGACGTGTCTACTACCGGACGTTCTTCGCCAGCCCAACAGCGTGTTGGGTTGACGAGCCCGAGATCAACAAGGCCATCGGCTACCAGGGTGAGCGAAGGATGTTCCTGTTCAACAATCTTCACCGCTACTTTCTGTACGCAGCGATGATCATCATCCTCATCAAGTGGTGGGACGTCACTCACACCATGCACTTCCATTCCTCAGCGCACAACGGCTACGGCGTCTCCATCGGAACGTTCGTCATGGGAATTGAAGCCTTCCTGCTCACCATGTACGTGACTTCCTGCCACGCCCTCCGCCATCTTGCAGGCGGCATGCTGGACCGCTGGACATCAAGCATAAGCCGTGTACGCGGCGTCGTCTTTGGGAAGATCAGCATTGCCAACCGATCTCACGGATTCTGGTTTTGGACATCCCTAACCTTTGTATTCCTCGGCGACATCTGGGTGCTACTGGTGGCCGAGGGGCGAATCAGCGACATGGTGATTCTTGTCATTTGAGGTGGGAAAATGGGAGAGAACATTACCAACCACGATTACGATGTCATCGTCATCGGCGCAGGCGGTGCCGGCCTACGAGCCGCCATCGAAGCCGCCCGGAGCGGGGCCAAAACTGCGATCATCACCAAATCGTTGCTTGGCAAAGCACACACCGTGATGGCCGAAGGAGGCTGTGCTGCGTCGCTACAGAACGCCGACCCCAGAGACGGCTGGAAGGTCCACTTCCACGACACCATGAAAGGCAGCAAGTGGCTTGCTAACTGGAGAATGGCCGAGTATCACGCCAAAGAAGCACCCGACCGAGTGCGTGAACTCGAGCAGTGGGGTGCCGTCTTTGATCGCACGCCAAAGAACCTGATCAACCAGCGAAATTTCGGTGGACACACCTTCCCCCGTCTCGCCCATGTCGGCGACGCCACGGGTCTTGAAATCATCCGCACGCTGCAAGAGCGAGGCATCCATGAAGGAATTGACATCTTCATGGAGTACACCGTCCGAACCCTCCTCAAGGAAGGCGACCGAGTGACAGGGTGCGTTGCCTACACGCGTGTCGAGGGCGATTTCCACGCCTTTTCAGCCAAATCGGTCGTTCTTGCGACCGGCGGAATCACGCGTTGTTGGTCGGTCTGTTCGGGCTCATGGGAGTACACCGGTGACGGGCACGCACTGGCCCTCTGGGCAGGTGCAGAACTCCGCGACATGGAGTTTGTGCAGTTCCATCCGACCGGCATGGTCTGGCCTCCATCCGTTCGAGGCATCCTCGTCACTGAGGGTGTGCGCGGCGAAGGCGGACGGTTGACCAACAGCGAAGGCAACCGCTTCATGTTCGATTACGTCCCAGAAATGTTCGCCGGCGATCACGCCGACTCGATCGAAGAATCCGATCAGTGGGTCGAAGAAGTCGTCAGCGGCAAACTCGCCACGGTGCGACGACCGCCCGAACTCCTCACCCGAGACGTCGTGGCGAAGGCCATCAATTCAGAGGTAAAATCCGGTCGAGGGTCACCTCACGGTGGAGCCTTCCTCGATATTTCTCACCGTGGTGAAGAAGCGATTTTGAAGAAACTCCCCTCCATGCACCACCAGTTCAAGGAGCTCGCAGGCGTTGACATCAGCAAGGAGCCCATGGAGGTTGGACCCACCGCACACTACGTCATGGGCGGTGTGGTCGTGGACGCCGAATCCCAGGAAACCTCCGTTCCCGGCCTCTTTGCGTGCGGTGAGGTGGCCTCAGGACTCCACGGTGCAAACCGTCTGGGCGGCAACTCGCTTTCCGACCTCATTGTGTTTGGGAAGCGTGCGGGCGAATACGCCGCAAAGCGCGCAAAGGACCTCGCTCAGCCGAGCATCGACGAAGACCAGGTCGGACGGGCCATCGACGATATGCTCGCTCCACTGATGCGAGAAGGCGGAGAAAATCCCGGTTTGATCTACGACGAGATGCGCGACATGATGCAGTCCAAAGTCGGCATCATCCGAACAAAATCTGAACTTGAGGAAGCCTTGGACGACATCAAGTCGTTCAAGCAGCGGGCCATGGCGTGTTCGTCCGGAACGTCCCGAAAATACAACTCAGGATGGCACCAAGCCCTCGACCTCATCAACATGGCCGATGTCTCCCACGCAGCGACCTTGGCGGCCATCACCCGCGAGGAAAGCCGTGGCGGGCACACGCGAGACGATTTCCCCACGCCGGAAGACGAATATTGGGGCAAGACCCTAAACATCATCTGGATGGAAAACGGGGAAATGAAGATTCGACAAGAAACCGTTGAGGCAATGCGCGACGACCTCGACGAGGCTCTGACTGAAGTGAAGACGATGATCGCCGAGCGAGCAGAAGAAGCAGGAGGCGGGAATTGATGTCCCTCAAAGGCACCACACAATCGTTCAACATCCTCCGAGGCGAGGGTGAAGAAGCTGAACTCGAAGCGTACGACCTCGAACTCGACGAGGGCATGGTGGTGCTCGACTGCCTCCATCGCATTCAGCACGAACAGGAGCCTGACATGGCGGTCCGCTGGAACTGCAAGGCCGGGAAATGCGGCTCGTGTTCCGCTGAGATCAACGGACGTCCACGTCTGATGTGCATGACTCGGATGAGCGACGTTGTTGCTGAAACCCCTGCCGGCCAACCCATTGAAATCCGCCCAATGAAGACGTTTCCTCACGTCAAAGATCTGGTGACCGACGTCAGTTGGAATTACGAGGTCGCCCAGCGCATTGCGCCCATCAACGGTCCGGAAGCCATGGACTGGGAATTCAATCAGATGGAAGCCGATCGAGTCCAACATTTCCGCGAATGCATTGAGTGCTTCCTGTGCGTAAACACCTGCCACGTGCTCCGAGACCACGAACTGTTTGACGATTTCGCCGGACCGCGCAACCTCGTTCGCCTCGCTCAGTACGAGATGCACCCCTTGGACGTTGAGGACCGAGTCCCTGAGATCAAGAAGGAATTCGGCGTTGAATATTGCAACATCACGCGGTGCTGCACTGAGGTTTGCCCGGCAGGCATCCAAATCACCGACGACGCCATCATTCAGCTCAAAGAGCGGGTGGTGGACCGATACTACGACCCGCTGCAGCGCATCTGGCGAACCCTCACACGTCAAAAGGTCCGATACTGAACACCGGGATTACCGGGCGCTCAGCCAAGCTTGCGTCCACGTTTCACCCAAACCATCCGTGGTCAGCGTCGGATGGGCCAGCGGACGAACGATCACCAGCACGTCCAATTGACCTCCCCACGAAGCTTTGGCCACGGCCACAACCTCACCCACTTTCGCACCGCCTGTGTCCGTTCCGAAAGCCGTGGTCTTGATGTCGTATTTCCGGAGCGCCACCGATTCAACTGTCTCTGAATCAAGGCGGACGTCCATCGATGTGGGTGATGCTACTGGAACAAGGACGATTTCATCTGGGTTCAAACGAACGAAGGCCACCTCTGCATCGATGAGTTCGATGGCTTGGTGCATGCGGGCCGTCTCCATCCCCAGCACCGAGGCAAGCGTGAGCGCCACACCCTCCGCTCCGATCGCTCCGGGCTGATGAGGCAACCTCATCGTGATGGATTGAAGCACAACGATGTCGTTGGTCACCCACGTGTATTGTTGACTTGCAGGGTACACCGGAGCGTGCGGATTTTCGATGAACAAAGGCTGACCCCATTCCTCGGGTGCGGGCGGTTGAGCAACGGGAAGCAGCCCCGTAGCCCCGAGGCAAACAACAGCCACACCGAGCGCGAGAAGGCGCGGCGTCCGATGCTCCGTCCACTCCTCTCGAGCCGCTGGGCTGAGAACGGAAAGAGCGAGCATCAGGGGCAGAGCCAGCAGTGCACCTGCTGGGACAAGCCACATCATCAACGCAAAAACACCGACGACAACGATGCCGTTTCTTCCCACAGCGTGGGTCCAATGTTGGGCATCTGAACGGTCCGTCTGCCGACCGTGATGAAGATACAGAGCCAAGGCACCGCTTGCGATGGGCGCCAAGGTTGAGAGCATGCCCTGCCACATCGTGAGTACCGGTACCAAATCCGAGCAAGCCCGACATAGAGGTTCGCCTCTCACCAAGGTTGATGCGAGGGTTTCACGTGGGTTTGTTTATGCCGGAGGCGTTTCTTTCGTTCAAGTCGGTTCAGCACCGGCACGCCGTTCCGGCTCCGAGGTTGACTCGGCCATGGGCCAAACGTCCCGGACCGGGCATCGTCGGACTTTCTCTGGACCTCTACGAGGGGGCCGTTCTCGGCCTCATTGGGCCAAACGGAGCGGGGAAAACGACCCTGATCAGGATGATGGCAGGGGTTTTACCGGTCCAGGAAGGCCGAGTTGAGGCTCGGTTTGAGGGCGACTCATGGACGGACCTCAGTGATTTACGGCCATGGGTGGGCCACATGCCCGAGCAGGTTCGCTGGCAGGGACGAGCATCCGTTGCGGAGGCGTTGACCCAACTCGGCGAGATGCGTGGAACATCGGAAAAGAGGATTCACAGATTGTTGGGTCTGGTTGGTCTTGGAAGCCGACGCGAAGAACCCCTGGACAACCTCAGTCAGGGTATGCGCCAACGCCTGTCCATCGCTGCTGCGCTGTTGGGCTCGCCCAAGGTGTTGCTGCTCGATGAGCCGTTCAACGGCCTTGACCCCGTAGCGGCCCAAGCCTTTGCAAGCCTGATCCGCAAACTGGCCTCAAAGGGTGTGAGCGTCGTCATCTCGTCACACATGGTGGCTCAACTGGAAGGACTCATCGACCGCGTAGCGTTGATCCACAGAGGTCAACTTCTCGATGAGGGGCCGCTGGGTGATGTTGAGCAACGCCTGGGGCTTCACGGACGCTACGCCATCTCCGGTGCAGGGAAGGTTGAACCGGCAACGCTCGCAGATTCCGAGGACGTCGTGTCCTTTGAATCGGACGAGGAGGGATGGACATTAACGGTCAACGATCGACAGGAGAAGGTGCTCCAGCGAGCCCTCGACGCTGACGTTGTGTTGACGTCCTGGGCGCCGGTTCGCCCGAACCTCGTGGAATGGTTGTGTGCAGCAACCGGCATGAGCGCAGAGGACGTGTCTCTCGAGGTCGTCTCATCGGCGATGTTGCCGATGCAGGTTGCGGGGGTGGACGAAGGTGAATGATGTGCAGCGCATCCTTCGGGTCGCATCGCGCATCCGTCGAGAGCGCTTTTCGGACGTCCGACTCAAAATCATCCTGCCCATCTTGTTGCTGTTTCTCCCCGGCATGGCTTGGGGTTTTTCGGACACCAACATCGTCTTGCCCGGCGGACACCAACCCGACACCGCGATGGAAGTGCTGTTCTATGCGTCGCTTGGCGTGGTTTTTGGAGCGACGATGTGCGCAGTACTCATGGCGTTTGACGGGGTCAGCAAGGACCGAGCAAGCGGCATGCTGGAGGTCCGCTTGGCCCAGCCCATGCCTCGAAAGCATCAGGCTACGGCGTTGATTCTTGGACACGCACAAAGCATTCTTGTCCCTGTGTACGCACTTCTTGCGACCTCTGTGATCGTTGTTCGTTTCCGTATTGGCGAGTGGCCCTCGGTGGAGGAAGTGCTGGTGTACGCCGCATCAACGGGGCTTGTCGTGCTCTGGTACACGTTGTTCGCCTTGCTGGCATCAACCTCGGCGAGGGAACAAGGGACGGCCATCGCATTTGGAATCGGCGTGTGGTTCTTTTTCACGTTCCTTTGGGCGTTGGTCACGACCATGGTCGCCTACGCCTCTGGTGTGGCGGTGGGCGAGGCAAACGACCCTGCGTGGGTTGCGCTTGAAGGCATGCTCGACCTGTTGTCGCCCAACGGTGTTTACCACCATTTGCTCGAAACCCAACTACCGAGTGTTGAACGAGGTGTTGAAGCGTGGCAGTCGTGGGGAGCAGCGATGTTGTGGACGGTTCTTCCTTGGTGGGCTTTGCATCGCCGAATGGAACGCCTCGTACCATGACGAAAACAACCAATGCTTCATGAAGGCGAAAGTCAACGGTAAGGCATGACACGCCGCCTCCTCGCACCGATGCTCACCTTGTTCGTCGCGCTTGTACTGCTCGGGGTCACCACCGGGCCCGTCCTCACATCCTACACGGATGCGCCCGTGGTTTCGCCCGCCGAGGGCCGCCAAGCGCTCGACAATCAAATCGCTGAAGAATGCGGTGGACTGACCTTTGAGGACCTCTTCGTGTACGATTTTGCCCTGTTTGAACTCAAGGTTCATGATGATTGGGCGACGGGAGAAATGAACGCCAATGCGTGGGTGAACGGCTCAAACTCTGCCACCGTGCGAGACAATCTCGACGGCCTGTTCGATGGTCTACCGGGCGGCAACAACTCGTGGATCAGCACCGATGAACGGGACGCTGTGCGGGGCATTGGGCCGAAATGCATCGGTGCAATGGACACTCGAATCGGCATGCGTGAAGGCATCCCCCATTCCGGTGGCGTTGACTGGAACGACTTTGAATTCGTTGAGGACGGTATCGGATTGGACGAGGTCAACCTGGTCCCTGACGGGCACCCGGATGCCCGAACATGCCAAAACATAGGTTCTGGCGCCGACTGCACGGAGGTCCCCACCTCAACCACCAACGACTTGGAGATCAGCCTCTTTTTGGCCGACGGTGAGGATGCCCCCGACAACAATGTCCGCTGGGACCAACTCCCCAACAGCGGCGTGTCGAACTTCACGCTGGCCATGAACATCAGCAACATGAGCGACGCTGCGTTGGTGGTGACCTTCCCGGTGCTCCAGGGGCTTCGGATGTACGGCTTTAGAGTGATTGACAACCAACCCGAGAGCGGCGAAACCTGCGACTACATCGACGAACCCTCGTTCACTTACCTCCCTGACGGGGCGTTGCAGGTGACCCAACTTGTCAGCTTTGATCGAACGCAATGGGAATTGTACTGTAATATGTTCATCGATTTCACCACCCAAGAACCCGACATGAACGTACCACCGGTGTGGACGAGCACCGTTCCAGCCAACGGGACCGTCGTCCCAACACCCGGAGAGGGAACGTGGCGCTTTGCATCCGCTGACACCGGCAACGGATGGGCCAGCGACGAGAACGGATGGTCCCTTGACTGCGACTTTGACGAAGAGGGATGGAGCGTGTTTACCAACGTGCTCGGAGACTTTTTCGTCACGCAACCGGCGAGCAGCAGTCAATCAACCGCTGTCTGCACCGCCGTTGATCCACTGGGTGCCGTGGATGAAAACGACACCAAGACGTGGACCTTCGGCACACTGTACACAGCCACAGGTACAGTGGATGAGGACGGGCAATCCGCTCGTTTGACCGTCACTCCGAGCGGATTGGTGAGCGAATTCCTTCTTACGGCACGCGCTGCACAGAACGATCTGTTGGGCGGTTCTGGAGAAACCATCACCGTCGCTTCAGCACCGGTCACAACGGTGGTTCCTTTGCAAGCCATCCGACCGGGTGCGTTCAGTTTCAGCGTCACCGCGGAAGCAACGAACATGTTGATCCACGAAGGAGAATTCTCCCTCGAGTTGAGTAAACCCAACTCACCGCCCGTGGTGCAGGTCGCCGTGAACTTTGACGGTGAAAACGCCACATGGGACGAAAGTCAGCTCAAATTCGAGATGTACGGGTTGGTTTCCGACCCAGATTTGGAAGCGGTCACCATGAGCTTGACCATCTGCGGTGCGGACTACCAAGGCTTCGTTATCGACGGCATCAATTGGGTGGTGGAAGTTTCAACGGCCATATGCATGGCCAACGGACTCACCAACTACGATGTTCTCATCACGGCGGTTGATGAATCGCAAGCCAGCACGCAAATCACCGTGGGCATCCCAAGCCCTGTCGTGGAAGAACCAACCCAAACTGCCCCTTCCCTTTCGGACGACGATTCAGGAGCGCTGCCTTCCATCTCGTTCGTGGCCACCCTATCGATGCTCGGAGCTGCCTTGTTGCTTCAGCGACGAAGGGACGACTGAAACCGACAACACCAAAAGGACTTGGCCGCAGGAATGCTCAGGTCTTGAGATGTTCACAGGCACGGTGGAATCCAAAAGCCACGAGGGTGGCTTGCTCGTGAACTTTGACGGATCCTCTCCCGCCCTGGACGCCATCATGGTCCGAGCCGATGACGGAACCTACGTCGGAAAAGTGGATGGCGTGTTGGGGAGCACAAACCATCCCTTGGCTCACGTTGCCCACGTTGACCGGTCCCTGGACATGGACACACTCATTGGCGTTGCACTCACGGTTCGAGCAAAGCAGAAACCTCGTGAGGACCGTGGAAGACAACGTGAAGACAACCGACGACAAGGCGGTCGCAACGGCCAAGACTTCCGCAACGACCGAAGAAACAACGACCGCGGTGGACAACGCCGATCCGACCGACGGCAGGGGGGTCGTGAAAACCAAGGCTTCCGCAACGATCGAAGAAACAACGACCGTGGTGGTGGACAACGTCGAGACGACCGAGGAAGCTACGACCGCAGAGGACAAGGTCGAGACGACCGACGACAAGCGGGTCGTGATCAGCGAAATTTCAGAAACGATCGTCGAGGGAATCGCCAACCCGGTGTGACGTTCAGCGACAACGATTGGACCTGCAGCAGCTGCAACAACGTCAATTTCTCGTTTAGAACGGAATGCAACCGTTGCGGAGCACCTCGCTCAGGCGGCGGAGGTCAACGCTCACGAGGCGGTGGCGGAGGCTATCGCTCAGGCGGCGGTGGCGGAGGCTATCGCTCAGGTGGCGGTGGCGGAGGCTATCGCTCGGGTGGGANCGACCGACGACAAGGAGGTCGAGACGACCGGAACTCCCGNGACGGNGGACGNCCACGCTNCNGNGAGGGTCGGGANAGAGGCCGACCCCAAGGCAANGGAGGAAACGATTGGCAGCGAAGAAACGACCGGGGCAACGGCCAGCGGGACGGGGGAGGCGACGACCGAAGAGGCGGCCGAACCCAGCAGCGAGGGGCATCGGACGGGAAGTTCCGTCGTTCCAAAGGCAAGCGACCCGGGCACGCTCACAACAGACCGCCGAGGGACTTCCGAACACCCCGCAGGTTTGAGCGAAAAGACGAGTAAACGGACGTGGTGGATTGAGCGCTGAGTCTCACTATCTGAATGCACTTGAAGCCCTCGAAGAGGGCGACCGAGACCGTGCGATAAGTGAATCAAAGAAAGCCACTGTGATTGACCCCGAACATCTTGAAGCATGGTCGGTCTACGTCGATGCTTGCCTGCCTGCAGGCGCGCCAGTGAGCATGAAAGACGGCGCGCGAGCTCTAGCAGCCATTAAAAAAATCGTTGCTGTTGACCCCACTCGTATGGACATGTGGGTCCGAGGTGGACGTTTGATGGCCGACGAACTCGGCATGCTACACGATGCCCTTCACTGGTGGCAAGCGTGCAGAAAGGTGGCACCTGACGAAGTCACGCCTGTGGTTGAGATCGCATCCATCCTGGCCGACATGGGTGAGTACGCTGAGGCTCAGCTGCGTCTCCAATCCATTCTCGACGACAACATGGACGTGGGGATGACGCAATTCAGGAAAATCAACTCGCTGCTCCAGCTGGTCAAAGCGGCCGCCGCCCAACAACAACAGGACATTTTCCGGCCAAACGAGAAACATCACGATGGATGGCACGCCATTCGCCAGAAAATGACAAAACCACCGATTTCTGAAAACACGCTCTTCCTCATCACGGCGGTTCCGGTCCTGCTGATTCTCATCATCCTGCTCCAAAGGGTCCGCGGCCCTTCACTGAACATCACCACGTTGTGCTTCAACACGCTGGTGATACTCATCGTCATCTTGGTCTGCATTCGGAACGCAAAACGTTGGTTCCAACTCATCAATCGACCGGCGTTTAACCTGCTCCGCGCTATGAATTTTGAGGCGTCAACAGGGTACACCGTCATCGAAGAAGAAATCCGTACGTCCGTTCTCTACATGTTCATCATGCAGCGAAAGCCCGTTGCGTGGCAGGAGCGCATGCTCAAGATCATCGACAAAGGAACGGCGCTTCCAAAGAACTGGAAAATGCGAATGCCTGATTTTGATTCACACCTTGATTCGGAAGGGTCCACCCCCATCGAGGAAGAGCCGTCCCTCGACCCTTACGAAGAAGAGTGAACAACGGTTGACGGTCATGTCACCATGTCGACACAGCACAGCTAACCCGACAAGCAAAGCACGCCCAACAATGGCAGGCCATTTGCTGAGCAACGGACGCTCCGCTCAATGGATTCACCGATCCAGATGCTCAATCTCAACGTGCGTTGAGGCCATCTCAGGCTTCTACGCTTATTGTTGGGATTGTGCGTACTGAACAGCGTATTGCTGGGCGTAGGCAGCTGCCGTGGCCGGATCGTACCCTTGCGATACGAACTGCTGGTAGTACTGCTCGTAGACCGCTTGGTCGTAGCCAGCCGCCGGTTGTGCAGCAGCCGGTTGCGCAGCAGCCGGTTGGGCTGCAGGCTGTGCGGCGGCGCCACCGACGTATTGAGCTGCAAAGGCACGTGCGGTTTCCTCAGGGTAGCCCTGGGCGATGAGTTGCTGCACGTACTGTTCGGTTGGATCCAAGGCATCGGCACCAAAGGCGTCTTCCATACCGGTGAAGGCATCGTCCTTCTCGTCACCACGGCGCATGAACATCAACGAAGCAACGACGATGATCACAAGAATGGCTCCAGCGATGATCAACATCATTGGATCCAGACCTCCGGAGGCGGAGTCGCCGGCTTCAGCGGATTGCGGCTCGGTCCATTCACCGGTGATCGGGTCGTAGGACCACGCACCGTTCCACTGACAATCGCCGTTTGCATCGATCACAAACTCTCCACCGGCTTCTTCTGCCCGTGGGTCGGCTTCCAGACCTTGACAGGCTGGGAGGTCAAGTTCAATCCACTTGATGGTGACCCATCGCTCGTTGGGGAAGGTGCCCTCGTAATACTTGATGTACACCGATTGCTTGGTCGAGGTGTTCGTGTAGAAACTGGTCATGTCGAGGGTCAGCTCGAAGGTATCACCGTCGCCCAAGTTGTCGCTCTTGGCCCAGAGTTGCTGCAGACCGAGTTGGTACTTCACAGCAGCCGATGCAGTGAGGTTGTCTTGGAAGAACGCCGCCTCAACGTACACTTCGCCGGTTTCGGAGCCCGAGAGGACCGTACCGGAGATGGTGATGGTGTCCTCAACGAACTTCGTGTTGTTGAGGTTGGCGTCGTTCCACTGGACATCGGGCGCTTCGTCGCCGAAGCCGTCGGGCACAACGACGAAGTACATTCGGTGCTTCTCAGAGAACTTTCCTGCGCTGTCGTAGACGACCAGCTCAATGCGGATTTGGTTCTCGGTCGTGCCCGTCGAGTCGACGGTCACGTTCTGGAACTTGTAGGACCACTGACCACCGCTCGCTGCGGTCTGAGTGAAGGTGTGTCCGTCCAAATCGAACGAGTCGTCCCCATAAGGCGCGTCAAAGAGAACCTTCCATTCGTAGGTCTCTATGCCGTTTCCGTCCAGGGCGTCCTGGTCGGTGGAATTGCTGGCGTCAAAGTGAATCACCAGTTCGGCGTCGTCGCCCTCACCCTGCAGGATGAGACGATGGACGTCCCACTCCACGTTGGAAACCGTCTTGGTTCCAACGAATTCAACGTTGTCTTCGTACTCTTGGCGGATGTCAATGACAGCGTCCGCCTCGGGACGGAACTCGTCCGCATAGACGTCGTTGGTCTCCACGGTGACGTCGATGATTCGAGCGTGGCCGTTCTCATCGTGAAGCATCAGGGTGATGTCCCACTGCTCGCCTTGAGCGCATCCGGTCTGCGAAGCCAAGTCGGCCTTGCAGAAGGTCATGCTGGGCGAGGTCTCCGTGGAATGGCCCGTCACACCACTGGCGAGGCTTGTGCCGTCCCAGTTGGTCGGTCCGTCGATGATCCAATCGGCCTCAAGGGAAGCCGTGGTGTCGGTGGTGTAGCTGAAGGTCAGCGTCGCATCGCTCTTCATGTAGCGGAGAGCGTACTTGCCGGTGCTGGGGTCGATGGAGAGTTCTTGATCGTTGATCTTCAAATCAAGTCCGTTGTTGAGCGTCCCAAAGCCATCAGGGTAGGGGTTGACCTTGTACTTGAGCAGGTTGCCCAGCATCGGGAACGTCGTGCTGTCCGCACGCTCGGAATGGGTGGCCACGTCAATGGTGGAGATGATCATACCACCTGAGAAGTAGCTGCACACACCCAGCACGGTGTCTTGGATGTCTTCGGTGGAGCGAATGAGACGCTGGAAATAGCCGCCGTCTTCCATGTAGCCGTTACAGGTCTCAGGCACGTTGTTGGTGCTGACCGATTTGGTGTTCAAGACCGCTTGAGCCACACCGGAGTCGGCATCAAAGCCCTGGAAAGCGTTGACGTCAATGTTGTCCATCACGGGGTGGTATGGGTCAGCAAGATCCATCGTGTTGTAGGTGACCTGGGTGCTGGCCGTGTCTCGGCTTTGGATGTCCAAACCAAACGGTAGGCGGCCCGCTAGCCCTTGGTCGGTGCCGTAAATCTGGCTACCGAGTGGACCCAAATGGGCCTGAATCGTACCGCCCGCTGACATGAAGTTCTCGAGGACGGTTCGACGTGCTGGCTCACCGAGGTACTGGTAGTAGCCGTCGCCGCCAAACTGGGTGTCCTTTGCGACCAAGATGTCTTGCCACGGCAGGACAATCTTGTCGTAATGGGTGAACCAGCTCGCATCGAAGTATGTGCTCCAGTCGTTGATCTCGTACTGAGTGTAGGACATGCCCAGCAGAGCAAGGTCCTGCTTGATGGCGGTGGTGCGCGACGAGGTGTCGGAGAGAATGGCAATGTCGACATGGTCGGCAAACGTTGCATGGAAGTAGCGTGTGTTACCCGTCTCAGAGCCGTCTGCCAAGCGACCGTAGAAGCTGATGTTGTAGGTTGAGCCGTCCATCCAGCCGTTCCACGGTGTGAAGGAGACCGACGTCTTTTCCTGGCTCTGCAACGTCACCGCCTGACCCGAATCAACGAGGTGGGCTTGGCTTCCGTCGGCCATATCGGTGACCTCCATGTAGAACATGTAGTCCCCAGCAAGCACGCCGTTGGTGGCTTGGAACTCCCATGAATGCGTCAATGCGCTGTCAATGGGGAGAACACACTCGAGGGTTTGGTCGTCGTGGCACGCCAAAATATTGGGCTTACCGATGGAGATGTCCACAGATTCAACGTTGAAGATGACGCGTTCGATGTTGTTGGCTTCCGACAATTCGTTGTCGTTGAACCACGGTTTTCCGACGGTTGAGTTGTCAAACACCGTCTTCACGTCAAGCCGATAGACGCCCGCAAAGAATTCATGGCTGGCGATGATGTTGGTCGCTGGCTCCTCGGCGTCGACGTTGGTGCGGGAATCGGTGTAAACGGCGTCCTGCACGAAGGTGTATTCTTGGAGCGAGATGTTGTTGAAACCGATGCCCTTGAATCCGTCGTTGATACCGTTTCGACCGTCATCGTCGGATTGGAACTCAAAGTGAACGTCCACGATTGAGCCTTGAAGCGACATGCACTCAGAACGCCACTGTGTTGAATCGGGTGATGAGCGGTTCTGAATGTACAAGTGCGTTAGGTCGATGCTGGTGGTCTTGACGAGTTCGTCGGAGTTGAAGAACACGTTGTAGTTGCCGCTGCCGTCCGTGTTGGCGGGGTCGCCGATGTACGACAGTTCAGAGAAATCGATCGACTCCGTGGCGTTGACGATGCCGTTGTCGTCGTCGTCGTTCTGACAAGTACCGTCCTCGTTGTAGTCGTTCCACTGTGCAAACACAAGGCCGGTGTAGTTGGCGCCGTCCTTGTCGTAATCCACGGTCATGGTGGCGTAGTCGGTGGGGTCGATGCCGCCGCTCTGGTCGATGGTGAAGAAGGTGTCAGCGTAGTACTCAAAGTTCAGGGACACGAAGTCGCCGCTCATGCTGGTCAGGTCGATGTTGGGGATGGTCAGGGTTTCGTTGGCCCAGGCATCGTCGTAGCCCAACGTGCCGGTGTCGCAGGGATGGCCGAACCAGTAGGCGTTACTGTTGAAAATCTTGGTTGAACACGTGTCCTCGTTGTAAATGGCGCCCTTGGGCTGCTGGTTTTCCTCGTACCGATAGCCTTCGCTTCCACCTTCAAAGGTTTCCTCGCACACGGCGGTTGGTGTGCCGCAGTACACGTCGGACGGTGTAGCAGAGTAGACCGTGGCTTCAATACCAAAGTCAACCGGTGTGTTGCCGTAGTTGTTGGTGGTCACAGCGATGTCAAACATGCCCTCGGCGTAGAGTCCACCGGGGTTGAAGTATTCAATTGACTCAACGGTCGGGTCGTACAAATTCAGCGGTGTTACAAAGCCCACAGCGTCGTCGTTGATGGCTTGTTCGTCCCATGCGTTGTTGGAGATGGTGGCAGAAATCCGGTAGGTGGTGTCGTTCAGTAAGTCGGCCTGAATCGCAGCCGTGATGTCTTCACCGGGTTGCAAACTGAGCGGTCCAATGGTGGTCGACTGCGTTTGGGGGTTGGGCAGGAACGCTGTGTTCTGCTTCCAGATGGTCAGGTTGTCAACCGCATAGCCGTCTCGGCCACTCCACCGACTCTCGTTGTCGTCAGCGGTTGAACCCGTAAATCCGGTTCGGAATCGGAAACGAAGGTCGACGGTTTCGCCAGCCCAAGACGAAAGGTCGAACACACCAAGGTCTTCTTCGGTAAAGTTGTCCCAGCCGTAGTAGGTGCCTGAGCTGTACAGGCCGTAGTAGACGATCGCCTCAGGTGGCTGGCCCCAATTGTTCTCTTTGAACTGGCGGTCGAGGTCAAAGCCGCCCCAGATGGATTCTCCCGAAGGACATGCGCCCTCGATGGCCGCTTGTTGGGGACAGCCAATAAGGCTCCATCCGGTTTTTTCGCTTCCAACCTCAACAATGGCCAGATCGTCCCAGACATCGCCGACAATGAAGCCGCCGGTGCCGTCAACGTTGCCCAAGGCTCCAAGGCCAAGATGGCGGAAGAGTTCGACGCTCATGAACGCACGGTCTGCGCCGGTCAAGTCAACGTCGTTGAGGACCATGGCGTCGTCCCAGTTCTTTCCGTAGCCGCTCCATGTATCACCGGATGCGTTGGTTTGCATATCGCCGGCCCACATGAAGTCGGTTGGATTTTGATAGTTGGCTGAAACGTTGGCGTCGTTGTTGCCCGTACCGGTCGCTCCGGTGGAATGGTTGGTTTCAAGGTGCCAATTTGTAGCGCCGTCGACGTATTCCTCAAACGACCAAGAACAGCCCGAGCCGCATCCTGTCTTGTCCTCAGGAGAGTCCCAATCGTTGGCGTACACGGTGTTGTTGGTGGAGTTGGCCTCGTCAACGATCTTGAGTTCGACGTTGAGGTCGGCCGTTTGGCCGTTGAGGGTGTCCATGCCCGTGTTGGTGACGGTGACGTTGATGTTGCGAGTTCCTTCACCCACCAGTCCAAAGAATCGGTCCGTTGGTGTGATTTCAAGGTCCGTCACAGCGAGGTCCTTGTTGTCCATTTCGACCACCGTGAGGGTGTCGTATTGGCCTTCCCAACCAAAGTTGTCTCGCCATCCGTTGAAGTTGTAGTTGGTGTGGCCGACCACGAGGTCCGGTGCAGAGCTGCTGCCGCCCTGGAGTTGGCCAACGGCAACCGCAGATGGACGTCGCCCCGCTGGATACGACAGGGGGCTAACGTGGCCGCCGTTCCCGTCGGAAAGCGTCACCTGGACGGTGGTGGGGAAGTTCAAGAAGAAACTGGAGGTGCTGCCACCTGCGGAGTCTGAAGAGTTCTGCTGGAAAGCGATGGTGGGGTTGATGAAGTCGGCTTCGCCGTCTCCGTTGAGGTCGGTGACCATGATGGTCCAGGAAATGTAGGGCCCGAAGTAAGCCGTTTGCGAGCTGCCGAACGTTCCCTGAGACGTGGCGGTTTTGAAACTCACGTTCTCCAAGTTGCCGTCCATCACCGCGATGGTGTCGATGTAGCCGTTACCGCCGACGTCTGCAATCGAGAAGTCCTCGGTGGCCGGAACGCCCATGTTGATGACGTGGGTGTTGGCTTGGTTCGTGCCGTAGCTGTAGGTTGCCGGGTAGTTTTGGAGCTGACAGTCGTACTCGATGATGGTGATGTTGTCGTCGTTCCCTGGATTCGTGGATTGGCCCGTGGAGTAGTCCAAGCCTTCGCTTCGAAGCAGGAAGATGTCGTCGTCGGTGCAGGCGCCGGTGAGGCCGCTCTGGGATTCACCGTAGTCCCCGACTTCGATCACTCGATAGGTGTTGGATTGCGATGAGCCAAGCGTGGTTGGGATGCCGTTGGTGGCCGAGGTGATTGGGCTTCGATAGCTGACCACGCGCTGTGTGGTGATGTCAGCCAGCAGGTCGAGGACGTAGATGTCATCGTTTCCGTCTTGGTCTGCGTCGCCGACGGTCATGTCCCACACCCAAAAGTGGGAGAACCGCTCGCCGATGTTCCAATCTCGGGTGTTACAACCGCCGTTTTCGATGATGGTCACGTTACCCGGCTCGCCGGCCGGTGCGCCTTGGTCGTTGGTCTTGAAGGGGTTGTTCTTCTGGTAGATGACGATGTCAATGGCGTTGTCGCCGGTGAACTCGCCCACTTCCACCTGCTCAACGTTCGCAAACTCGTCCCAATCCGCATTGCGGCTTTGGTTGCCAGCCACCCAAATGTCCTGGCGTTCATTGAAATTACCGTTCCCGTCGTTGTAGAGGACGGTCATTGAATGCGTACCGTCTGTTGCAATGGCCATGTCGTTGTGGCCATCGCAGTCAAAATCGCCAATGGCGACGTCCATTGGATCGCGATTGGTGGTGTAGGTTCGGGCAACCGATGCGCTGGCCGTTGTGGCCAGTGCAGCGGTGGTGCTGAGCACCATCAGCAGCGTCAGGAAGATGCTGCGCATTCGGGCTTTAGAGAGGTCATTTTGGGTTAGCATGAACATCACTTGCTTATGCGACGGCCTGTTCGGATATAATGCCTTTGCACTCCAGTTCCGGATGGGCATGGGCGCAAGCCCCCGTTTATGTTCAAAATTTGCGCCGTTTTCTCGCTCAATTTTCGCAGAGTTCGGCCGATTCAAATTCGGCCGGACAACCATTTGGGCGATGGACCCCACCCGATGGCGTCTCCCCCGTGGATTTTAACGAGTTTTCCCGCAGAAAACAGGGAGCCCAACCAGACCTCGAGCGCCGTCCCCTCACGACCACCCAACTTGCTGCTGGCAATCTCCTCAATGTCTTCTGTTCTCAGCCCCGTGATGCCGTGATCTCGGACCACGAGTTCAAGCAATTCTCGCAGCCAAGCTTCGGCCATCGGATCAACGCTGGTGGCCCCTTGGACAGGCGTGGGCGGGTCCATGTCGTCAAGGATGTCCATCAATTCGATCAGATCGGGTCGTCCAGCGGGTTCAAGACCTGCCCGATCGAGCTTCTCCTGGAGGTTGAGTTCCCCGATGGGTCGACGGACCACGGGAATTCGACTCGGGTCGGGCGTTGGCCCCATGTCCGCTGGCCGTTGAGATTCAGGAGCGTCCTCCATTTCGATGTCAATGCCGGCTTCCTGACGATCTCGACTGATGCTGGAGAGGTTGTTTGCCCTGACTTCGGTGCCGGTGGGCATGGTCCACCCAACACCGACCAGACCGAGTTCTTCGATGTGTTTCTGCACCCAACTCGCTTCGCCCTCGATGACGATGTTCACGTCGTGGTCGTCGGACCGAAAGCGGTACCGAACGTTGCCCCGTAGTTGAGCCATCGGTCCCCGCTGGGCGTCGTCAGATTTTCAAGTTAATGGACTCAAGCGCTGGGCTGGGCCATCTCGCGAAGAACGGTGTGGAGAATGCCGCCGTTTCGGTAGTATTCGACCTCAACCGGTGTGTCCAGACGTATTTGGGCTTCAAACGTCGTCGTTACACCGTCATCAGCCTCTGCGTGGACGGTCACCCACTGCAAAGGTTGGACGTCGTTGGTCAATGGAATCGTGAACGATTCGTGGCCGGTCAGCCCCAACGTTTCGTGAGATTCACCCGGTTTGAAGGTCAGAGGAAGCACGCCCATGCCGACCAAGTTGGAACGATGGATTCGCTCAAACGAGGTTGCGATCACGGCTTTGACACCGAGCAGATACGTGCCCTTCGCAGCCCAGTCGCGCGAGGAGCCAGTGCCGTACTGACTCCCAGCAAGGACAACCTTGGGGGCGGCAATTTGTGCGGCCTCGTACACCGACATGACCTCACCCGTTTCGTGATTCAAGGCGTAGCCACCCTCCGTTCCCTGCGCCATTTGATTTCGAATTCGGACGTTTGCAAACGTCCCACGCATCATGACCTCATGGTTGCCACGTCGACTACCAAAGGAATTGAAATCAGCCCGCTTTACTTCACGTTCAACCAGCCATTGGCCGGCTGGGCCGTCGGCGGGAAGGGAACCTGCGGGTGAAATGTGGTCGGTGGTGATGGAATCGCCAAGTTTGAGCAACACCTTGGCTCGCTCGATGGAAAGAATTGGATTGGGGGTGGGCGACAGACCGCTGAAGAACGTCGGCAAGCGGATGTACGTTGAGGAATCTTCCCAAGGGTACAGAGGCGACGGTTCGGCCGGGATGCTGTTCCACCGAGGCTCGTTCATGGCGTCAGCGTAGCGCTGGCGGAACATATCGGGCGTGATGACCTTCATGGCTTCAGCGACCTCTTCATCGGAAGGCCAGACCTCGGAAAGCATCACAGGTTGGCCGTCCGAATCGTGACCGATCGGTTCAGTGGTAAGGTCCACTTCCAAATTGCCTGCAATGGCGTAGGCGACAACGAGCGGCGGACTGGCAAGATAGGACGCTTTGACCTTACCGTGGACGCGCCCTTCGAAATTACGGTTACCAGAAAGCACCGATCCGACGATCAGACCGGCCTCGTCAATGGCGGCTTCGATGGGATCGTCCAACGGCCCGGAGTTTCCAATGCACGTCGTGCAACCGTAGCCGACGGTGTGAAAGCCCATGGCGTTCAAATCGTCCTGAAGGCCGGTCGCCTCGTAATATTCCGTGACCACACGACTGCCCGGAGCGAGAGAAGTTCTTACCCATGGCTTGACCGTCAGCCCGCGCTGGCGAGCCTTGCGAGCAAGAAGCCCCGCCGCCAGCATGACGCCGGGGTTGGACGTGTTGGTGCATGAGGTGATGGCTGCGATGACGACGTCACCGTGATTCAGGTCAAACATCTCACCGTTCATCTCAACGATGGCGCCTTTGGAAAGGTCGCTTTCTGTCAAGCCGTGGCCGTGATGGCCTTCTTCGTGGGTGAGGCTTTCAATGAAGTGGGCTTTCATGTCCTTGAGATCCACTCGGTCTTGAGGCCTCTTTGGGCCGGCCAGGGCGGGGACGACCTCGTCGAGGTTCAACGCCAACACCGCAGTGTAGGATTTCTCAGCCGCATCTTCGCCGCACCACAGGCCTTGCGCTTTGGCGTAGGCTTCAACGCCCTCGACCGCAGCGTCCTCGCGACCTGTGAGTCGAAGGTACTCCAGCGTGCGCTCATCGACGGGGAAAAACCCGCACGTTGCCCCGTATTCCGGTGCCATGTTGGCAATGGTGGCTCGGTCGGCCAGCGAGAGGACTTTCATTCCCGGCCCGAAGAACTCGACAAACTTGCCCACCACGCCGTGTTCTCGCAGCATTTCAACGATGCGCAGTGTCATGTCGGTTGCGGTCACACCCGGTTGCAAACCTCCGGTCAGTCGGACGCCCACAACGTCGGGCGCCAGCATGTAAATCGGTTGACCCAACATAACGGCCTCGGCTTCAATGCCGCCGACGCCCCAACCCAGCACACCAAGACCGTTGACCATGGTTGTGTGCGAGTCCGTGCCCACGAGCGTGTCGGCGAGCCACACGCCATCTTCTTGGCGCGCCACGCTGGCGAGGAATTCGAGGTTGACTTGGTGGACGATCCCGCGAGATGGAGGGACGGCTTGGAAGTTGGCCAAGGATTGCTGGCCCCACTTGAGGAACGTGTACCGTTCCATGTTGCGGTGGTATTCGATGTCGAGGTTCATGTCGAGTGCATCGCTGTGCGCACCGGACACGTCCACCTGAACCGAATGGTCGATGACCAAGTCCACTGGAACCTGCGGGTTCACCTTTTCTGGGTCTCCGCCCATTTCCACCATGGCGTCGCGCAGGGCCGCCAAATCCACGACCGCAGGAACCCCCGTGAAGTCTTGGAGAATGACGCGGGAGGGGCGGAACGGAATCTCGCCTCGCTCGCCGTCTGGGGTCCACGCCGCAATTTTACGTATGTCCTCCTCCGTGATAAGAAAACCGTCGTGGCAGCGCAGAGCACCCTCAAGAAGAATACGGACGGAGTACGGGAGATGTGCCGTTGGCACACCGTTGGCGTCGAGTGCGTCAAGCGAGTAGTAGTCGCCGCCGACGCTCAGGGCTTGCCGCGCGTTAAAGGGGTCCAAGGTCGCCATGGTAGGTCTGAAAACTCGCACATCTATGAACACAACCCATTGACGCTCACGCGGACTCAGAGGACCCTGAGCGTGAAGGAGTGTGGTCGTCTCACCAGAACTGGTACCA
>PBMS01000001.1 GCA_002722695.1 Methanobacteriota archaeon | reverse complement strand
CGTCGTCCCCTGTCACCTCAAATCGCAAAATTCCTTCCGCGTGACATTCGCTGTTGAGGTCTCCGGCGACGGTGCGGAGGCAGAACTGGAGGTTCATCTCGCCAACCGGCAATTGTTTGGCCCCCGACCACGTGTAAACGCTGTTGTTTCCACCAAGGTCGCGAGTCATGCGAATGCGGCCGGCGCTGGTTTCCACGAGGTATTCCCCGTCTCGAACCGATTTGTCAGTGGGCAACAGCGGCCCCCATATCTCCCATTTTTCGTCTCGTAGATCTTCAAGGCCCCACGGGAGACGATGTTCGAGTTCAACGTGCGCCAGGCGGGCAGCGTCCACGGTGATGTCGGCTTTCGGCTCGTAGAGCACACCTTCGATGATGATTCCACCGCTGTTCTGTTCGAACCCGCCCCACTGAACCCGTGCTTGCGTCCCAATGCATCGGTGTTCGACGGACACGCTGAGGGTGATGGATTCACCGACGTTCAAGCTCAGGGTGACATTTTGTATCTCCCCAGAAAAATTCATGGCATCGCCTTCCGCAGAGGTATCAAGGGTTTGCGTTACATCGTTGCTGTAGAGTATCTCACCTCCCACGCTCACGCTGTAGATGAGGGTCGTGCTGGAATCGATGAACGTTTGACGCGTGCAGGTTTGGGGTCCACCACCGCCCTCGATGATGGCGGAGAAGTAGACACTCATGAACACCTCCGCCTCAACGGCTTGTTCCACGGGTGGGCTCTCAAGGGTGAAGACGGGGACGGGTCCGTTGGTGAGGCCTACGGTGAATCCGCCCACTGCGGAGTCGGTCTGGCCGCGCTGAAGCACGGCCTCTTCAAGGTCCGCTCCCTCGACGTAGAGACGCTCGTGCGGGATGATGTCCCATTCGACAAAGCCGGGTTTGTAGGTCAGGTCCTCGTTGGCCGAAACCATGCCTGAAAACCCAACGCAAAGCAACAAGCACAGGGTCCCGATGGCCCACGCTTGACGCCCCATGGTCCGACCAAACGGTTTCGGTTCAAGAAGCCAATGCACCGATGAACACCGGGTGCTCACAACGTTCCGAGGTAGGCGTACATGAGAACAACACCCCCGGAAATGGCGGAGGCGTTCACGGCTCCCTTGCTCATGTAGCCCCGATTCTCCAAAAGAGCCCCGAGGTAGCTGTCGATTTGACAACCCAGCCATCCGATGACCGAGAGAACACCAAGCAGCTGGAGCCCGTTGAGCGTGCTTGTGTCGGAGCTGGTGATCCACCACGCGCACAGCGTGAGGACCGCCACAACGGCCGAGCCCGCAGCGGCAGCCAGCTGTCCGTTGGGGGAAAAGCCGCCGTTTTCGCCTTGTTCGCACGGTTTGAACGTCGTGATCATGCGGACCCTCGGGTCCAGGCATCCGATTTCACTGGCAAAGGTGTCGGAGGCGGCCACGGCCACGGCGGCACCGAACAGCCACACCACGCTGTTCCAGTCGTTGGACAAGTAGGCGTACAAACAGATGAGGCCGGGGATGGCTCCGTTGGCCACGACGTTGGTCCAGCCTCGATGACCGTCGTTGGATTCGCTCAACCCCAAACGCTTCTTTTCATCGAATCGCCATTTGGTGGCCTTGTGGGAACTGAGCAGAAAACCCAACAGAATCAGCAACCACGTCCAATGGCCCAAGCCACCGACGATGAGCCCGAGCACAGCAGCGGTGTTGGCACCCGTGGTGTCCAGCATTTTGGCTCTGGAGGAGATCACGAGGAGAGCGACGACCAATCCGATGGTCACCAGCACATTCCCCGTGTTCGGGCCGCTGGAAAAGATGTCCATGGTCAACCACCTGGGTCGGAACAAACGAATGGTCCACTTTCGGCCAGCGAGAGTTGGTTTTTGAACACCGCACCCAATTTCCAGCGCTGCGGTTCAGTCTTGAGGGGTGAAAACGATGGTGGGCAGCCATCGCAGGATGCAAAACCAAAGCACCAGAACCATCAACACCAACCACGCCAACTGGAGCACCACCGCTACGACCGTGACGTTTTCGCTCAACAACAGGCTCACGCCCCACGACGATCCGTTCCACAGGGCGTGGCCCACAATCGCCAACAACAACCCGGCTCCGAGCGTGGTTGGCATCGGCCAAGCGTGGTGGCGATGGCGGCCGAGCAACTTCGTCAACTGCGGGGATACCATCGTGTTCCACGATGAACTGGGCAAGAGATTGCCTTGTTTGTCGTACAGAACCCACTCGGCGTTGGCGTCCTCGGAGAGGTAGGCGGTTCCCGACAGCGTGGGAACCCGGTTTCCCTTGGCCAACCAACAACCGATGCCGTAGCCGCTCAGCCCGGTCCACATGGCGTGTCCGGGAATCGAGCTGAGGCCGCGGAGAGTGGCGGTGAAGAAGTAAGCGATGCTGCTGTAGTCGCCCAGCAGCGCCATGAAAATGTACTGTGCGTTTTCAAGCAGGGCAAAGCCGAGACCAACTGTTGAGCCAACGTAAAAGCCGTGCTTGGGCGACACGATGAGGTGGCTCAGCGCCACCACCGCCAAGGCCTTGCACACCTCTTCACCGATGGGAGCAGAGGCGAAGAGAATCAACCCTTCCCCCAGGGTGCCGGATGCGGTGGCGTCCAGACCAGCGAACGCAACGAGGATGGGAGCAATCAGGGAGTTGATGACGATGGCTGGAACGGTTGACAGCATGCCAGCGGCCAGCATCCATTCCGCATCGCGTCGAGAAATATGGATGCCGAAATGCCTGCTCGTGATGGACCACCAGCCAAACACCGGTGTCGCAAACCCGATGAGCCAAGCAGGGAGCACCACGAGGACGGCCAACAACACCGTCCAACCGTTTACTCCAAACACGGTCAACGGGAGCAAACAAACGGTGGACACGCCAACGCCCAGCACAAAGAGCGCCCAGAGGTGAAGCGGTCTGGGCATTTCAAGCGGGGCTGTAGAACGGAACAGATGGTGTTGAACTTGGGTTGGGCGAGGCGATTTCACCACCATCCCTCCGGAGAGAGCGTGAAGTTGTTTACCTTCGGCCGAAGGATAGGCTTGGACCGTGTGCGTCAGTTTTGGCCGGCGCAGGTAAAAGAACAGCATCAGAAACGGCGAGAGACAAAACCCACCTGCGAACGTGATCATTGGGTCAAAGGGGCCAATGGAGCCGTTCATGTCGCCGTCAATGTAGCCGGCAACGATGAGCACCGCAATCTGCGCGATGAAGAAGCACACGATGACCAAGCCCAACATCGACCGAACGGTCTGCCAGGGCGTGGATGCACGCCACACCGTCAGTCGTTCGGGCACCGGCGTTAGAGGCACGTGAAGCAGCGGTTGGGACGGTGGCATTGGCTGCATGTGAACACCGGGGTACCTGCTCAGTTCGCCCATCAATCGTCACTGAAATACAGCATTCGGCAGAGGCCTTCATCATTGCAGGTGCTTTGGCCTGAGTTGTCCTCCTTCATCAACGGTTTGAAGGAATAAAACGCCCGTTGATAAGCAGCACAGGGAATCACTAGTTATGTCCTGGGCCGCCGCTGCGTTCGCACCCCGCAAAGATCACAAGGGCATGTCAACGCCGAGCTACGCCGCAAGGTGGTGGCTCCCGATTTGCACGGGCCTGTGCGCCGTTTGGTCGTGGCAGGCCGCGGACGGCGTCGTGGTCATGGCTGCCGCACTGACCATGATGGTGGCCACACCCTTGCTGTCCGTTGGATGGTACCTCATCGGGCTCGTCTCCGCTCGAGTCCCTTCTCGCTACATCATCCCACAGGCCGAGCGGGCCCACAAGGCACGACTGGAGCGCAAGGCCCAGCAAGCTTCTCAAAACGATTCGGCTTGATTCACTTGAGGAAACCGTAGGTCCAGTCGTGAGGCGGGTCAAACGTTTCCTTGATCGAGCGAGGGCTCACCCACCGAAGCAGATTCAGTGGGCTGCCAGCTTTGTCGTTGGTGCCGCTTCCTCGAGCGCCGCCGAACGGTTGCTGCCCGACCACGGCGCCGGTGGGCTTGTCGTTGATGTAGAAATTTCCCGCACTGTAGCGAAGAGCGGCGACGGCCGTTTCGATGTGTCGGCGGTCGGTGGCGAAGATGGAGCCCGTCAATGCGTACTCGGAGGTGGTGTCGCACAGCTCAAGTGTGGCCTCAAACGCCTCGTCGTCGTAGACGTGGACCGACAGGACGGGGCCGAAAATTTCCTCAGCCATCGTTTCGCTTCGGGGGTCGCTGCACACGATGGTGGTTGGTTGAATGAAGTAGCCCGTGCTGTCGTCGTAGGTGCCTCCGGTGATGATCTCGCAGTTTGGGTTGGCAGCCGCACGGTCGATGTAGCCCGTGATGCTGTCAAAAGCTCGCTTGTCGATGACCGCACCGAGGTAGTTGCTGAAATCCGAAACGTCGCCGACGGTGATTTTGTTCACCTCAGCCACATAATCGTCCTTGATGGCGTCCCAGACCGATTGCGGGACGTACACGCGACTTGCAGCGCTGCACTTCTGGCCCTGGAACTCAAATCCGCCGCGCAGCATGGCCACGAGCAGAGCACGTCGGTCGCAATCGGGGTGCGCAACGATGAAGTCTTTACCACCGGTTTCGCCGACGATTCGTGGATAGGACTTGAGGTTCTCCAAATTGTTGGCCACGTCGCGCCACATTTGGCGGAAGACGCGAGTCGAACCTGTGAAGTGAATACCTGCTAACTCGCGGTGCGCCAAGCAAATGTCGCCGACGACGGCGGCTTTGCCGGGAACGAAGTTGATGACGCCCGCTGGAAGACCGGCGTCCATCATCAAGCGCATCAAACGGTAGTTAGAGACGTAGGAATTTCGAGAGGGTTTCCACACACCCACGTTTCCCATGATGGCGGCGCATGAGGGAAGGTTGCCGGCGATGCTGGAAAAGTTGAACGGCGTAACGGAGAACACAAATCCTTCGAGAGGGCGAACCTCGCTTGAATTCCACATTGCAGAGGGAGAGATGGGGGGCTGCAGGTCTTCGTAGATTTGACGGGCGTAATCGGAGTTGAACCGCCAAAAATCGATGAGTTCGCAGGCCGAGTCAATTTCCGCTTGATGACATGTTTTGGATTGATTCAGCATCGTGGAGGCGTTGATTTCAGCTCGCCGAGGTCCTTTGAGCATCTCGCTGGCCTTGAGGAAGATGGCCGCACGGGCTTGCCACGGCATGGTTGACCACATGGTGTGGGCGTTCATTGCAGCGTTAATGGCCGCGTTCACTTCCTTCTCACCCGCCATGTGCACCCGGGCGATGACGTGACCGTGGTTGTGGGGCATGACTTGTTCAACCACGTCGCCCGTGAAGACTTCCTCGCCGTTGATGATGCACGGGATTTCGAGCACTTCGGAGGATTGTCGTTTCAACTCGGCTTCGAGTTCTGCCCTCTCCTTGCTGCCGGGCAAATAGCCGAGCACGGGTTCGTTGACGGGGGTCGGTGGTTTGGGGATGCTGTTCACCATGGTGCTGGGTCGTGAACGGCGATTCTTGAACATCACCCATGCATTTTCTGGAACGCAACACGGGCGCAATGACCCCAGCGTATTGTTCAGCGATAGAGGTGGGCGTGCTTGGCCCGAACTTTGGATATTTTCGGCCCAACAACGGCCATGCAGTAGCCCTGGTAGGGGTTGCGTGCGTAGTAGTCGTGGTGCTTCTTCTCAGCGATGAGGAAGTTGACGGGCTCTTCGATGGTGGTGACGATGGGGTCGTCGTAGACGTTGCTCATGTCGGCGATGATGGCTTCGGACCGGGCGCGTTGCTGATCGGAAAGCGGCATGATGCACGAGCGATATTGCGTCCCGATGTCGTTGCCCTGACGGTTGAGTTGGGTGGGGTCGTGAACGGTGAAAAACACCTCGAGCAGGGTCTCAAACGATACGACGGACGGGTCGAACTTGACCTCAACCACTTCGGCATGCCCGGTCGTTCCACTGCACACCGCCCGATACGTGGGGTGCGGGTCGTGACCGCCGGCGTATGCGGGGAGGGCAGATTCAACGCCGTGAATTTGTTTGTAGGCTCCTTCAACGCACCAAAAGCATCCACCGCCAACGATCATTCGTTCCATATCCAGGCCTCATCACCGTCCTCTTTCAACCTTTGAGGCGACCCTTGTCCTCGTTTGACCCCGCCTGTGCGACTTGGAAATCCAACAAACTGGTCTGAGGGTCCTTCTCAACGTCCTTCTTAACGGGTGCACGTGTGCTGCGCCGCTGACGCCGCTGTTTACGGCTGCCGTGGCGCGAGTAGACCCGTGCAGATTGGGCTTTGACTTCCTCGTGTTTTCGGGCAGCGTACGCCGCTTTGATGCCCAAACCACGCGCTTCGTTTTCGTCCACGATGGGTTTTGGGTAGTGCACGCCGATGACGGTGCCGGTTGTTTCCTGCATGGAGTCGCTCATGGTCCACGGCTCGTGGATGTAGGGCGTGGGCACCATCGAGAGCTCCGGTACCCAGGTGCGAATGAAGTCCCCTGCTTCGTCGTGGTCGAGGGACTGCTTGAGAATGGAATACGCACGAACGGCGTTGATGCCCGTGATGCCGGACTGCATGTGGATTTGGGACCAGTGAATGCCTGGCTCGTAGTCAATGAACAATCGTGCGAGATGATTTCCCGTTCGCTGCCACGGCAGCCAAAGGGTGTAGGCCGCAACCGATTGCATCATGGCGCGCATGCGGAAGTTGATCCAACCGGTGGCCTTGAGCGAGCGCATGCACGCGTCGAAGAAGGGCCATCCCGTCCTTCCGTCCGCCCACGCTTGATAGCGTTGCTCAACGTTGGTTCGTTCGAGGGCAGCATCGAGTTGAGGGTTGATGGATTGCGTGTTCATGGTGGTCTCCATCTCCAAACGCTGGACGAAGTGACATCGCCACGACACTCGTGAGGTGAACGCATTGATGTTTTTGCGAAAGTCCGCCATGTTCACGGAGGATTGTCCGTGAGCCTCATGCATCGCCTTGAGGAGGCGTTGCTTGACCTGTCGTACGCTGAGAACACCGCTGGCAATGTAGGCCGAGAGGCGAGAAGAGGCGTTGGGCGACGTGGCTGGATTTGAGATGGTGGCGAGGTAGTCAACCCATCGCCGTTCAACAAAGGAATCCAGCCAACCGTGCGCGGCTCGTTCGCCCGCCTCGAGCGGCGTGTTCACGAGGTTTCGATGGTCTGGGACGACCTCCACTGTCTCATCTATAGAATCAATGTACGGGTGCGTTTGCACCGACTCCGGTGCCGCAAAGCACGCCGCCGTCATTCTGCGATTGCGCAATCCGTTCCATCGATCTCGGTCCTCAAGTCCCCGAACCACGCCGTTGGAAGGGTGTTCGTTCCATTGGACGCCGTTGGCCCTGCACCAGCCGGCCACTCGCTTGTCGCGTTCCCACGACCACATCAATCCGGTTTCTTGGTGGCTGTGAAGATGCGTCAACGGGTCGTGGGCGTGAAGTTCACTCAAAATCGCCGTCGGTTCGCCAATGCGAATCTGAACCGTTCCACCCCGACGCTGCAAGGAACGTGAAAGCGCTCGTGCGTTGGCCACCTCCCAGGCCGTGTGCAACGCCGAAACGTCGGGTTGTCGGCAGCGTTCGGGTTCGTGAACATAGAGGAACAGGATGTCCTCGCCGCTTTCAACGGCCTCAACGAGCGGTCCGTGGTCGGCGATGCGCAGGTCGCGTTTGAACCACACCACCCGCATGAGGCTTCATCGCCCATCGTCCTCATCAAGGATTGTCACGATGCCATCAGAACCATAGGCTCGCCGCCGCATGGACCCACCATGAATCGCGATGCGCTGTGGTTGGTCCTTGTCTTGTTGTTGGGGGGCGGTTTGTTGACCATGATGGTGGCCGAGGACGAACCAGCGGTGGTTGAAGAGGCGACCAACGACGAATCGGTGGAGGAGGAAACCTGCATCGTGGGCACCGTAAAGATCACCAACACCAGTGCGGTTTCCGGATTCGATTGTGTTCCTCTTGATCCGCACAGCCTCGCTCACAATCATCCAGCTCCCGTGTTGAGCGTGACGGATGTGGTGGACGACGGCTCCATCATCGTCATTCTGGGCCACGTGGACCATCTCCATCCCGATGAAATAACGATCACGATGAGCTTTGACGGCGACGTGTCCCTGAGCACTCAAGCCAACGCAGAGGGCGACTGGTCGCTTCGGGCAGAGAGCGACCGGCAGGAGAGCATCGAACTGTCCATCATCGCCACGCATCCCGTTGAGGGAACGGCGTCCAACACCACTCTGGTGGAGATTGAGCGAACCACCGACAATGGCGACGATGCAGAGGACGACACCTCAGGTGACTCAACCGAGGACGAGGGACAAGATTCCACGGACGGTCAGGAGCAAGGCGACAACGGCAGTGAAAGCGGCACGGGCAGTGAAAACAGCACGAACGACTCCGACAACACAACTCAGCCTGCTGAGCCGCTGTACGATGTTTCGGACATGGGCCAGTTTTGGCTCGACGTCTTTCGATGCCAATCAGGGCAAACCATTGAGGCGGTCGACGACCTGACCACGGCTGCCGTTGAGACCCACGAATGTTCGGTGAGCATCACGATGAACGAGACGCACATCACCATCATCACCAACGGGTTGCCCGACCACGACTTCGAGTCAACCCTGGCCTGTTCACAGGGCAACGATTGCACGGCGGCGCAGAGCTACGAGTGGACGATTCCCCGCTCGCCGACCAACGACACCACCGGCGGCCACGACGCAACCAACTGTCCTGAGGCCAACGGCGACTACGAATGCGCAGCCGCTCTGGGTGAAGTTGCCATCGCCATCAACGGTGTTCCCTTTTACGGGCCCGAGGACGGTCCCGGGGGGGATGCGGTCGCCAGCCAGCACGGGGCCTACGAAGAGGATCGACAACCGATCGAATTGGGCGTGTGCCACGCACACAACGGGCGAGGCGGAACCTTCCACTACCACGCCGATGCAAACTGCTTGCACTGGCATCCCGATGAAGGGGAGACCATCATGGACTACGACATCAGCACACCCGCTGCCGTGGCCCTAAACACAGCCAACGGCTCCCATTCGGCCGTCATCGGTGTGGCGATGGACGGCTACCCCATCTACGGATTCTGGGGTTATGACGACGCCATGAACGTGGTTGAGATGAAGAGTTCCTACCGACTCAAGGACGGCGAAACCGGCTACAACGGCATCGATGATTACGTGTACGTGGACGGGCTCGGTCATCTCGACGTCTGCAACGGCCACTTCGGGCCGACCCCGGACTTCCCCGACGGCATTTACCACTACCACTCGGCGATGACCAACGGCGAAGGCGGCATGGGCTTCCCGTACTTCCTGTTGTGCTATCACGGTGAGACCTTCCTTGACGAGGGTGGAAACGGCGCAGACTGTTCAGGGTTCGGTGAAACCTGGGGCCCCGGCATCGGACCTCCTCCCGCAGGTTGCGAGGGCGGCGGTCAGGGCGGGCAACTCGCCAACGTTGAAGACGTTGCCGCCACCGTGTTTTCGCCCTTTGGAATGTTGTGGACCCTGGTGGCCGCTCTCTGGTTTTTGAGGCGGCGAGCGCCAGAATGAAACAACAAAAACATGTTATGCTCGGTGCCCTGCAACCAGGCCATGTACTGCAGAGTAAACCACATCCAGTTTGACGCCTCGAAGAAAGACGAAATCATTGAACTGCTTGAAAGCAAGCGAGAAACCATGATGGCGCTGCCGGGCATTCAGTCCATTTGCACCATCATCACCGGCGAAGGAGAAATCACCAGCTTCGCTGTTTACGACACCCACGAGAACTTCACCGCTGCAGCTCCGCAAGTTGGCCAGATCATGGGTGGTTTCGCCGCTTACTTCACAGCACCACCGGTGAGCAAGGAAGGACCGGCCATCTTCTCACTTTGAGACCTCTGAATCCGAGCAAATCGGGCCGTGGACCCTGTCTCACGGGATGAGTTCCTTGACCATCAGGTCTCAAATTTGTGCGTCAACGGGCGACCGATTTTTTGAGCCATCCACCGGATGAACCCCCAGTTGAGGCGACGCCACAATGAAAGATGAGACGTTTTCACCATCGTGAACTCTTCGTTGGTCACCCCACCCCGTAATATCTTGAACTTGTTGGCGCCGGAACTGGCGTGCCGTTGGAAATTGTTTTCCGAGCACGTTCGGGCTATTTGGGCCGTGAGAATTCTGTACAGCACCCTTGCTTGTGGATGATGGTGGTCATAACCTAAAATTGGCATGGTTGAAACCCCGTCAACGACCTTCATTCCAAGCGCACCAACAATCCGGTCTCCGTCGAGCAACAACTGGTAGTGCAGGATGTTTCTGTTGGAACATTCAAAATGGAACAGCGAGGTGAAACGTGGGTTGTTTTTGGAGTATTTTCCGAGATACAACTGGTCGTACAAATCGGCAACACGCTCCGCTTGAACCGCATCCAACTTCACGTCTGAAAGCCAACGAAGGCCCAACTTTGGTCCCAGGCCCTCGTCCCGCAAAATTTGTCGTCGTTTCACCCTCGGATATTCTTCGATCGGTTTGAACGGAAACAACAACACGTTGCGAGCGAACATGGGTTTGAATCCACATCCGATCAGGGCGTCGTAATCCTCTGAATTGAGACCTCGATTGACCGACCGAACCAAAATGGCGTGCTTCGGATTTGAGTGTTGGACCTTGGTGACGACCTCGTCCCACTGCGCAGCGTTCAAACTCTTTGGGAAAAGATTGGTGGAGAGGCCAAAGTTGTTGATTGCAAAAGCCTTGTCCACTTTTGCAAAACGCAGAAAAAAACCGATCAACCAAAGCGGAGGAATCAACATGAACTTGGCCGTTCGAAGACCGACGATGTCCATTTCTTCTCGTAAATAGTGGTAGTAGTGCGTAAACGTCGATACGGTGTAGCACAGAGTTTCTTTCGTCATCTCATTTTTTGTGTACGGGACCATTGTGTCTCCAATCGCCATCACCCCGGATTCACAATCCAAATTGTCGGCCAACGTCGCCCACCCGTGTTGACGAACCATCTCTCCCCATCTCTGCACCAGTTCGCGGTGGGAGAGGGTTTCCATGGACGACACATGGAAGGCCGGACATTACATTTTTTTCCCCGTCGTTTTGCTTGTCCGGGCCATACTTTATGCCATGCACCACGGTGGTGGGTTCATGGCCAAGATTCTCGTAACGTGTGCGAGGAGTCCTGCAGCCATCCACCTTGGTCGACTGTTGCATGCATCCGGCCACACCGTGATTTTGGCAGATACGAAACGATTTCACTTGGGCAGATGGAGGTCGTGGCCAAGCAAGTGCATGCGTCACCCCTCCCCTCGGCATCAAGCTCGAGAATTTTCGCATTGGCTGCAAGAAGTGGTCAAAACAGAGTCCATCGATTGTGTGATTCCGGTGTACGAGGAAACCTTCCATCACGCCTTAAACCACGGGACGCTGGAATGCGATCACTTCTGCTCGGACATTGCGACGTTGGATCGATTGCACAATAAATTTGAGTTCATCCAACTCGCCAAGAGCATAGGCATCAACGTTCCTGAGACGGTTCTTGTCGAAAACATCGCTCAGGTCAAGTCGGCACTGACGGCGGATCATGTCCTCAAACCGGTGTATTCGAGGTTCGGTGAAAACGTCATCATGAAGCCAAATCTGAGTGGAGTGAGCATTGATGTTAGCAAGGAGAAACCTTGGGTTTTGCAGGAACGACTGGAGGGAAAGCAGTACTGTCTGCAAGGCATCTGCAAGGACGGCAGGGTTCTTTCCAGCGTGGCGTATTCCAGCGATTTTACCGTTTCCAAAAGCTCGGTGTTCTTCGAGAGAACCGGCAAAGGCGATTTGGGTGGAATCATTGAAAAAATCGCTTCGAATTGCAATTTCACAGGCTTCCTTTCGTTCGACGTGATTCTGGGCAAGGACGGAACGGTTCGACCCATCGAATGCAACCCGCGAGCAACCAGCGCTTTGCATTTGTATTCAACCCATGACAACATCGACGATGCCGTCCTGCGAGGGCAAGCCATACAATGCACTGGAATCAGTCGAAGGTTGGTGTTGCCCATGTGGATCAACCTCGCTTCTAACCTGTTCAAAAAAAACCATTTCAAGAGTTGGAGAAAGGCGCGAAAACGTTCCAAATCGGTGGAATGGAACATTCTTGACCCTCGACCCGGGTTGATGCAACTGATTTCTCTTCTGGGGTTCGCTGTTGTCGCTCTTAGGAACAGAATTTCGTTGATCGCTGCCACAACACATGAATTTGAATGGAACGGAAGATAGGCGGCGGGTGAATCCTTTTTACTGAGGTGGTGCATGTTGTCCCCGGTGGAAGGTTTGAACACACAAATCTCCGGCTTTGCCTGCTATCTCCCGCCTAACGTAAAACGAAGCGAAGACACGGTTCCTCTGGGCACCATTCCACGCGGCATTGATTTCAAACGTCTGACCAAAATTGAAACGCATCACGAGGTGTTGGACGGCCAGGGTTCACTTGAATTGGCGGTGCAAGCAGCGAACAAAGCGATTGCCCGTTCAGGGGTTTCAAAGGACGACATTGATCTGGTCGTTTCGTGCTCGGTCACCAAATTAAACGCCGAGCTTCAAAATTTAATCGAGCCCTGCCTCGCATCCCATATCAGCAGAGCACTTGGGATTGATGCTCAAAATTTTGACGTTGCCAATGCGTGTTCTGGGATGGTCACGGGTCTGTTGATCGCAGATCGAAAAATAAAGGCTGGTAAAATTCGTAACGCCCTCGTAGTATCCGGTGAATACCTAACAGGTGCTTTGTACGAAGCGCTCGACAAAAATCTGCTCTTCAATCCAAAAGCGCTGGCGAGCTTGACCATCGGCGATGCAGGCGGAGCGTACGTTATATCCCAAAGCAAAGAGGAGCGGATTCACTTCTTTGAGCCGCTGACGTTGGCCCAATACAGTCAGTTGTGCATCGGCGATGCTGCCGTTGGCCGGCCCGGACCGGCGATGAGAACTGAATCCCGAAAATTGCAAAAAGCCGCGCTGAAGAACTTGACTTCCTACATCAAACGCGACATGAAAAGCCCGGAAGATTTTGGCTCCCTTCACCACTTTATCTCGCACCAAACAACACCGCGTGCTGTGAACAAAGGGGCGTCGTTGATCGGTGAGTCATTTGGCCATCCCGATGTTGTGCGATCCATTTCTCATACAGGCAACACAGCGTCAACGTCCCATGCAGCGGTGCTTGAAACCTTGCTCGAGGATGGGCAACTGGCGCCGGACCAGAAAATTTACTTTATGTCGTTCGGTTCAGGGCTCGCCATGATCGGCATGAATTTTCATCTCCCTCGTGAGGTGGATACATGGTAGGTGTTGTGGCGTATGGATTTGGACCGATCAAAAAAAAATCCCTGGTAAATTCGCTCAAGCATATCACTCGAAGGCTGTGCAGGGACCATGGCATCAACATGCAGGACATTGGTTTGATCGTTCATACGGGAACCTATCGTCAGAATTTTCGTCAGGAGCCAGCGTTTGCAACCCATCTGCAGCAAGCCCTCAACATCGGATGCGAAGACATCGGGCCAACCAGCAAACATGTGTTCTCCTTCGACGTCCTTGACGGCACCTGTGGGCCTCATCATGCCTTGGAAACAATCGCCGATCTCCTTCCAACCATGGCGTGCAAATACGCCCTGTTCACGGCGGGCGACCAACGCCCAAACAAGGAAACAGAATGGAATCACAACCCGATATCGTTCGCTGCGATTCTCTCCGAGGACGGACCGATTCAGCTTCTCGACAGCAGCCACGATTACACACAACAAAACGACTTCACGTCCACGGCCATTTTGAAAAAAAAATACCACTCGGAGGTGTTACGCTCCGAGCCTCAACGAACCGAACACCGCATCGAGGACGACCTTTTCGTCGCATCCTCGGAGTGGCTGTCCGGCGAGCAAGCGTCTCGATTCTTTGAATGGGCAACATCAAAAAACGGAATCATCACCCATCGCATCAACAATCAAAACGGTCGAGTGTCCGAGTTGAGATGGAGGGTCAACGGTGAATAGACCGAAATTTGTCTATTTCTTCTGCATCTTCCTGACACTGTACCATCTTATCGCGCGGATAGGACTCGCCGTTGATTTATCGTGGCACTTGGACGTGGGTCGAGACCAGTTGCTGACGCCGCCCCACATCATGATTTTGGGAGGGGCTCCGTTTTGCATTCTGTTGTCCTTTTACGGCGTGCTCACCTACACCAAGGACCACAAATCCGGCAAGGAGACTTCTGGGGTCAAACTGTTCTGGTTTGTTGCTCCGGGTTCAATTTGGATGATTTTGCTGGGTATGCTTTCGCTTGGCGTGGGTGGATTTTACGACGACTACTGGCATGCACAATTTGGCATCGACACCACGGTCATTACCCCTCCTCACATGTTGACGTTGTTCGGTGGGATGTTGGCGGAGTTTGGGAGTGTTTTGTTGGTTCGGGATTTAATGAGTCATGATCGTGATAATCGATTCAAAGGAACGACCATCATGGCGGCTGTCCTTTTGTGGACGTTGTTGTTCCATGGATGTTTTTCGTTCCTCAATTTCATCGACCCGAGAGCGGCAACAATTCCAGTGGGTGGTTTTTCGGCCATGTTGCATCTCTACTTTGGACCTCTTGTCGTTGTTTCCATTTTGCTGATTGCAAAGCAGTGGTTTGATTCCAACGTCCTTTACGTTCTTGGTGGATTTACGTTCGTTCTTCAAAACGCCATGTTCATCCTCGTTCCACTCGCCGTAAGCGCACTCATGGGGTCCACACATGTCTACCGGCCAGGGGCTCCGTCGGTTGTATGGGCGGCGCATTGCATCACCTACCTGTTCCCCGTGGTTGCGTTCTCGTTTGCAAAATTTGACCTTGCAAACCGGCCGAATGTACTCGTTGCTGTAGTGTTGGTGAGCGATGTCATGTTTTCACCGTTCCTCCCTGTGAATTACCCTGCTCAGGTTGGCGTGCTGACAACTTTGGTGAACGTGGCGGTTGCGTTTGTCTTCCTTCGACTCAGCCTCCCGTTGATTCAAGGCTACTTGGCGAGAATTCTTTCCTCTCTTGATTCAGGCATCATTGAGTTCAAACCGAGAACCAAATCGCTTGCTGCGATGTTGGCGTTGTTGCTTATCGCACCGGTCAGCGCGCACGACAACACCTTCGAGGAAGGCTCTGGATTTGATGCCCCGATGCGCGTTCAGGTCGATATCGACGGCGTCGAAGTTTGGGTGGAATTCATGCTCTGGCCACCCAAGGCACCGCAATCGTGTCAGATTCTACTGGTCGCAGATGACGGTGAGTCGCGCATCGACAGCATGTGGACCGAAATCGTCTACCCCGATGAGGAGGGTGAAGTCCGAATGATTCAAGAATTCAAACAATACCCTGACCAGCCAATTTGGTTTGGTGAACCTTATTTCACATTCAGTGGAAACCAAACGTTGGAAATCAAGGCATCGATGGACGGTGGAGAGTTCAGTGACAACATCTCACTCGAGGTCGAAGCTCCCGCCTCCATGCCTGTTTGGCTCGCGTGGACGCTTTCTTCGATTTGGGTCGCTTCAATTTACGCGGTACCGTACGTTGCAGCTGGAGCGCGGAGGTCTTCGGAATGCGAATAGTCATCAGCGGAGCGACCGGGTCGATCGGCTCGATGTTGATGGAGCGATTGTCCCCGTTCCATGACGTCCTCGGATTGGGGCGCGACCAAAACAAACTCAACACGATGGGACGTCTGTTTGAGATGAGTTCGTGCACCCTTGGGTCGGAGGAATTTGAACGCATGGTCGCTCAAGCTGATTGTTTCATCCACTGTGCTGCGTTCGCTGCGCCGAAGGGCAAAGCTTCGGAGTTCCAAAAAAACGTGCAGATCGTTCACGACATGCTCCCCGTTCTGGCGAAGAACGACGTGTTCACAATTTTTGTTTCGTCCGCCTCTGTCTTTGATGCAATGCCTCGACAAACGGCCATGACCTCACCGACCATCCGGCCCAAGGCGTTGTATTCCAAATCCAAGTTTGACGCTGAGCAGGCGGTGATGACCTCATCCTACGAGAACTGGACCGGTCTTCGACCTAGAGCGGTCATCGGAAGAGGAGACACCACCGTTCGGCCTCGACTTGAAACACTGATCAGACGCAACAGCGTGCTGATTCCGGGGAGAGGGGATGCTTTGCTCGATTACACCTGCATGGAAAATTTCCTGGATTGCGTTGAGGCTGCGATCGATGCTGGTCCCCAAGGGGCGTTTCTGAACGTGAGCAACGGAGATCCAAGGACCTTCAAACGCTTGATAACAACGTACGCAAAGCACGTGCACAACATCACCAACGTGCGGCACGTGCCCATGCTTCCGTTGAGAGTGATGGCCACTTTGTTTCCAACCGATGGCATCAATCACTACTCCCTGGACCAGGTCAGCAAAGCGATGGTTCTGGACCTCTCAGAGACAACCCAACGGCTCAATTGGCACCCAAATCAAAGCCTTGAGCAATGTTTGGAGGGGTTGCTGTGATTGGGAAATTAAGGACGCTTTGGATGTTTTATTCCACGCCTAAAACATTCAAATCGCGTAAAAAAATTCGGAAAATCCAGGAAAAAGGCATGGCAAGGCACGTGAAGATGGTGCGCAAAAAGTCCAAATTTTTCGCTCAGCATTGGAAAGGCGTTGCCGATGAGGATTGGCGCCGGTTTCCGGTGGTCAACAAAGAGATGATGATGGAACATCTTCAAGACTACATCACCGTGGACTTGGACGTTGAGTCAGCAAAGTCGCTGGCCTTGCAATCCGAACGATCTCGTGATTTTCGATCGACGTTGAAGGGGTACACGGTTGGTTTTTCGTCAGGCACCAGTGGGGCCAGAGGGATGCACATTGTCTCGCAAGCCGAACAGGACCGTTGGGCTGGCTACATGCTCGCACGAGGATTGGACGGGTCGATTCTTGGAAAGCACACCATTGGGCTGTTCTTACGAGCGAATTCAAACACGTACGAGTCCGTTTCATCGTCCAGAATAAGGTTTCAATTCTTTGATTTGATGAGACCGTTGAAGGATTTGGTGGCGGAATTGATGCTCAATCCGCCCGATGTTTTGATCGCACCGCCAAGCATACTGAGATATCTCGCCGATGAACACATCTCGATCAACTTTCGTAAGATTGTCTCTGTTGCGGAGGTGTTGACGCCGTTGGACAGGTCGATCGTCGAGGACCATTTTCAGTGCACTGTTCACCAGTTTTACACCTCCACAGAAGGTGAAATCGCAGCGACCTGCGAGCACGGAACCCTCCATCTAAACGAGGAAATCATGGTGGTTGAAAAAGAGTGGATTGACGAAGAGAGAGGAATGTTCCATCCGATCATCAGCGACTTCATGCGAACCACACAACCGATGATTCGATATCGGCAAAACGATATTTTGGTGCTGAAAAAGGACCCGTGTCCGTGCGGTGATGCACGCACGGCCATCGAAGAAATCATGGGGCGCCAAGACGATGTTTTCGAATTCATGTCCACCTCAGGAACAACAGAGTTGGTCGTCCCCGATTTGATTCGCAGGGCGACGTTGCAAATTTCGGACCGAATCGATTCGTACTTTGTTGAACAAATCAGCCACGACCAAATCGATCTTATGATTCGACCGCACGTTAAGACGCCCGACATGTCGGGTTTTGATCGGTTGTGGGCATCGAAGGATTTGATACCTCCACAGTTGAATTTTGTCGAATACAATCACCGGCCATCAGCGACGAAGATGCGGCGTATACGACGAAGTTTCCGGCGTGAGGGTTCGGTCCAGACCCCCCTTGAATGAGGGATGCTGCGATCAGGATGCGAAATGTGAGAGCAGAAACGCAAGCGATAATTTCAATGGAATCAAGATGTTTCTGAGACTTTGTTTGGGCTTTTTGAGCTCGTTCTTCGCACGACCGGTCTTGAACCAATACGTCAGATTGATGTTCAGGTCATCGATGTGTTCCACAAAATGAAACCAGCCGGAGGGGATGTACAGGACGTCACCTTCGTTCAATTCGACCCACTGAGGTTGGCAATTACGTTGTTGAGTCGACGTCATGTGGCCTTTTTTGATGCCCTCAAAGAACGAAAAAGGCTGCATGCTCATCGCTTTAAACGTCTTCAGATGTTTCCAATCCTCAGGTGGAAACATGAGAATTTCCTTTTTACCCTTGATTTGAAAATTCAGGTTGTGATCGAGTGAATCATCGTAATGGGTCATCGACTGAACCCCGTCTCGACTCAACCAAAGACCTACGGTGGAGAGCGCCGATTGAGGGATCAACGACCGACCACCACCGTGCTCATCGATGACCTCCGAGGCATGAGCCCACAACTCGGACCACTGCCCGACCACGGCGTTTTTTGTGTAGACGTACGTATCCGTGCCCGACAACAACATCCTCGAATCGTTGTTGTCGAGGAACTCATTGAGTGAAATGTTCGTCTCAGCCAGCGACTTTGCGATGTTCAAAACGCCATCGCTGGGATCGATGAATTTCCCCGTTGGCGACCTTCGTACGCACACCTTGCTCTGCCCAGCGTGTTTCCTCAGCCAGGGTTCACACAGCTTGTCTTGAAACGAATACAGTGAGGAGCCGCTGTAAACACAAGGGGTATCCCGTTGCATGAACCGGCGGAATTCCTCAAATGAGGTGACAACCTGTACCGGTTCTGGTTGAGCCGTGCGGACATCAGGTAGGTCTGGTTGAGGACGTACCATGGGTTGTTCTCACAACCCCACTTGATTAATGATTACCCGACCGAAGGTTGGGGTGTTCGCTGTTTTCCAATCGTGGATGACGGACCTACCCAGCACAAAAGCAGACGACGAGCTGCGATGCGGTTTTGGTAGCACCGTCCACTTCGCTGACGTCAATCGGTAGCAGAGGAGTGAACGTGCTGAGAAAAAAACCGAGGCGATGAGCAGTGAATCGGTTTTGGGGTACAATCCACTCCGTCAATGTTGATCAACGATAGAGGAGTGGACGTGCCGAGATTTGAACTCGGGGCCTCTACCATGCCAAGGTAGCGATCTTCCAACTGATCTACACGCCCGTGTAGGTGCTTTCGCATTCTGGCGACCGGCCCCGGTATGATAAGGATTCCCGACTTCCTGCCCGCTCCACGCCGACGGTTTTGCTGCATCTCTGGACCATTCAGGAAAGCGTGAAGCCTCTTGAAGGAGCGCCCGGGTCGCTTGTGCATGGGCGAAGAGAAGCGTGGTCCACTCTCCGATACGCCGTTGCCCAACGGACCACCCGGCGTTCCCGAAGACGTCGTTGACGACGTGCTCGCAGCGCTTTCCGGGCACGTTGAAGCCGTCTTTTTACCTTGGATTGCCGATCGTTTCTCGGTGCAATGGCTGGACGTGAACGACGACCGACTGGGCATGACGCGGTTCGAAGAAGGCAGCAACGAACTGATTCGTCGCCGGCGCCTGCGCCTCGATCCGGGCGAAGTAACCATCGGCTTGCATCCAGCGCTGCTCGAGGACGAAGCGCTGTATCGCCACACCTTTGCTCACGAACTCTTTCACGCAGCGGGTCTCATGCTCCATACCGACCTTCACGACCGTCTGACCAATCAGGTTGCGCCCTCGCCGGCCATGAAGGACTCACCGCTTCTGCAGAAAATGCGCTCGGCTGTGTTGGACACGCTGAGGGTCCAAGAATGGACGTGCAAACATTGTGGCTTTTCATGGAAGCGAACCACGGTGCGGCGGCCAACTCGTTGCATCAAGTGCGCAAGGCCGATGTGAGGCTGACACACCCTTCAAGTACGGTCAGCGTCGCCCAAGGGCTGGACGTATAGTGTAGTTGGATATCACTCTAGCCTTCTAAGCTGGAAACCCGGGTTCGAATCCTGGTACGTCCGTTCGCCTCCAAAGCGACAGGGCTTTGAATGAAATCCACTCATTCTCAATCATGCAGGGTGCCGACACAGGGAGCGAGCCAGCGACCTCCCTGCACGACAGCGTGGTGAGCGGCGATGTCCACACCGGCAACATCATTCACAACCACTATCACATCACTCAAACCGCCCCGGCACCTCAAACCCCCGTTCATCAGGTGGTGCAGCCTGCGGCCCAGGTTCAACAGCGACCACTGATTCATGTCGACCTCTCGGGGAACAATGTTCTGATGAACGGCGAGCGCAACATCTTCACCGCTTACCTGTTGTGCATTTTTTTCGGCTATTTCGGCGCTCATCGCTTTTATCTCGGGCACACCGCGATTGGATTCGTGTACATTTTCACTTTCGCATTCTTTGGAATTGGATGGATTGCGGACCTCATCACTCTCCCGGACCTGGTGCGAGATCGAAATCGGCTTTATGTGCCCTCAGTGGGACTGAAGCCGTGAAGCGTCAACCCACTCGTCCCATTCAGCGCCGTAGTTGTGGTAGGTGATGCGGTAAGCGTCGCCGTTGACCTCAAGGATTTGACCGTCAAACCACTGGCCGTTCCACTCGATCTTCACGTGCTCTCCGACGCTGTAGGGGTTGGTGCTTGGCGGGTTTCCAGTTTGCACCACGGACGGATACGGTTCCACACCTTCGGTTTGGTCGTCGCTTGTCCACCCTGTGCTCGGTGGGGTGTCGGACGATGATTTCACACGGTAGTAGTCGCCGCGTTTTGTGTCCAGACTGTTGCGATTGGCCAGATACCACCACTGGTCGCCGTTGCCCATTCTCCACCGGAGAAGGAGGACCTCTCCGTTGATGTAGCTCGGAACGCCGTCGAACTCCGTGGAGGGCAGATAGGTGCCGTTGCACTTGGACGTACCAGCGTCTTGAACCGTGTAGAATTGGTTCTCAGCATCGTTGAACGGATGATCGGCCGGTGTTTCACTCCAACCGGTTGGCCCGATGACGTACACGGTGTTCTGGGTTTCAACCCGGGCGTTGGCTCGCTCGTCGTAGGTGACCCCAACAACGGCCGATGAATTGATTCGACCATCACCGAGTTTGGGATGATCGTAGGCGTGTCCTGACAGCCTGTCTCCTTCAATGGCTGCGTCGTGAATGACCACTTCTGGCTTGGTCGGTTGGCTGGTGTCGTCCTGCTCGGAGGCCACCATAAACTTCGCAAGCGACCGGTAGTCAATCTCCGAGTCAAGTTCAATGCCGAGGTCGGTGAACTCGCGAAGCACGTCCTCCACAGGGAGGGGGTCGTCGCCAAGCTCACTCAGAATTCGAAGGTATTCTCGGGCAGAAATGGTCCCCGTGTTGTCGGTATCAAAGACTCGGAACGCATCGACCAGTTCCTGTTCCTCGTTCGTGACGTTTTCAACGTACGCCTGAACCTCCGCAGAATCTTCCTGCAACGGTTCAATACGGATCCACTCAACGTTGTCTTCGACATCGCCATCGTCAAAGTGAATCAAGAACGTGTGATCTTCATGCTCTGANGCAATTCGACCCGGNTAGTAGTGACCGTANCGTTTCCAATCAACGAGNACACGGTCTCCCGNTTTGAAGGGTGGACTCGCCGGACGAATGGTACCNGGTGATGATCCGATGACGACNGCGTGCTTCGTCTGCACGNTGGAGTCTTGGTAAGGGACTTCGATTCTGTAGGTTCCATCGTCGTTGATGCCCACGACCTTGCAGCGGTCCAACCATCGAGCGTTGGTCGGGCTGTGGTATTCAACGTGGTCGCCAACATTGAACGCAGCCGGCAACTCTACTTCGAGCGCAGGTGGGGGTGCTGCGGGTGTGGCTGGTGGTGGATTGACCATGCCCATCTGTTGCAATGCGGCGATAACGGCCGTTGTTACTGCTGCTGGGTCGTTGTTGACCACCGTGTTGTGGACGACATCCCCGCCGATGACCGAATCCTGCATGTTGAGTTGCTGTCCACCCTCCCCGGGCGGTGCGGGAATCCATTCGCTACCGGACCACATCCACTTACCGTCGGGGCTGAACACGGGGTCGGCCATGGCGTGCTCAAGCGGTCTGGACTAACCAAATCTTCGGTGCTGTTCACAACAGCGTCGGCTCGAAAAATGAATCAACTATCGGCAACGGTACTATATGGGAAGAAAACACTCGCTTGTTCATGGACGTGAGCACCTCCACATTGGCCGCCGCTGTCCAAGGCGTCCGTGCCTTGATTTCGGCCTATGAGGGCTATGAAAAGGGCCGGTTCATGGAATCGGATGAAGCCGTTCGTGCCGAAATCCAACGCCGTTGTGAAATGTTGGGACGTCACGCAGAAAAATTGCAGGCCGACGTGCACGCTGCAGGCAACAGAACCGGCCGGGCCGGTCTCGAGTCCATGATCGAATCCATCAACATCCTTCGAAACGAAGCCCAGTTTTCCATCACGAGCAACCACGTCTCTCAACACAAAGGCATTGGTAAATTGAAAGCCAAAGCCGTTCGCAAGCTGGTCAACCACGACAGTGAGGTGCTGCAAGCCCTCGTGGACACCACTCGGATGGCCAATGCACTGGCCGATGAAATGAGCGACTTGGACGACGGCACCGTCAACGCACGAATTTCCGAATGGCATCAAAAATTGACGCGCACTCGAAACATGTACCTCGAGAGAAACATGTACATCGACGGACTGACCAAGAGGTGAAGAGCATGCATTTCAGATGGAGAACCAACCCGACCGTGATCGCCCATTACATGAACGACGCTGATGTTCCACGGCAAGCGACGGTCACCCTCAAACCGAACGAGGTTTGCGTTGTGTTGGAAGACGGAAAAATAGTCGGCTCTGTCTCGCAGACGCACATGGAAGTCAGCCCCCAGGTTGGCCTCTTCGGAACGTTGTTCGGAAAAACCAACCCCGTTCGCTCGTTTATCTTCGCCTTCACCGGACCGCACGCCGTTCTCGTTCAAGTCCGAGGCGTGGGCGACAACGGCGATGAAATCAACTGCCTCATCACCCTCAAACTCGAGATCACTCGAGAAACGGCCCCTCGTCTCATTTCGTTTCCAGCCAAGGGGACCATGACCGTTCAGGCCGGGGACATCGCCGACCTCCTGTCAGGTGCCGTGAATGCCATCGTGCTTCAGCACCTTCGTAGCATGGACGCAACAGCAATGCGTTCGGTTCAAACCAACGAGGACGTCATGTACGCCGTCAAGTCCGGTCTTCGTGGAACGCTGGACGAACACGGCATGGCCTTCCGGAGCGGCTTCATCACGTGGAGCAGCACGGCCGCAGAACAGCAACTTCAGCACCAACACGATATGGAGCGTCTGCAACTCTCGAAAGACATTGAATCGGATAAGCAAGCCGTCGAACTCGATCACCTCATCAAGTCTGAGCAGCGCAAACACGAAGTGACCGCTCGGATGGCGCTTGTTGGTGTGCAAGCCAAGGAAGCAGCCGAACTCAAATTGGAACTTGAACGGCTCAAGGGTGCGGGTGAACTCAACCTGCAGCAATGGCAACAACAGCAAGACCTTCGGGACAAGCAAGCGGACGCGACTCGAACCGAGGCTCTCAAGAGCGCACAGGCCGACGTTGAACTCGCCAAACTCGAAGCCGAGCGGCAGAAAACACTCGCCTCCGTTGAGCACGAGGCCGAAGAGCAGAAGTTGAGCAGAGCGATGGAGATGTTCGAGCAGGTTCAGGCCAAAAAGCAAGAGCGCATGCAACTCAAGAACGACCAGGAGCAGCAGCGCTTGGAGCAACACGCCAAAGCTTCACAATCCACCATCGCCGTTTTGGAGGACATCGCAGCGTCGTCCGACGATCCTGCAGTGAAGCTGGAAGCGCTCAAGCAACTCGCTGAACTTCGAAAAACCGATGTTGCCGGGCAAAAAGACGCCTACAAGGACGACTGAGGACACCAAATCAGTGGGTGTCTGTGCATGCTCTCGACTCCGTAAGAGTCGTTGATTTGTACACGGTGCTGTTTGGTTTATTTGTGAGCGAGGCGCTGAATTCCATCGTCGTCCAACCCGGACTCTCCTCTTTCCGGCGGTGAACATCAGCCAATCCAAAATGAGCAACATCGGAGTGGATGTTTCTTTCTCGTTCATGCCGTGGAGGTGCTCGTCCTCCTCGTTTTGTTGTGGTCGATCAGCGTGCTACGTTCACAACTCGATCCTTTACTCAGTGTCCACTCGATTTCGTTGTAATTTGTGTAAAATCTGGGAAAAGATGCTTCACAAGAATCATCATCCTGTGCATCATGGAAGAGGCATGCGCCTCCTCGTGGTCGACCTTCTGGCGGAACGGGAGGGCTTTGGCAAAGCCGGTGTGCGGGAAATCGTGCATCACTTCTCGCCCAAGGAGGTCTTCCTATGGTCGCCCCATACCAAGGAGCGCCTTGATTACGGGCACGGCACGGTGGTCAACCGTCCCGTTGAGGCCGATGCCGTTGTCATCACGGGCTCACGACGAAACGTGACCATGTGGGAGTCGTGGATGGACGAGGTTGTGGAGTTGATCCATACCGTCAAGGTGCCACTCTACGGCATCTGCTTCGGTCATCAAATCATTGCTCACGCGTTTGGTGGACGCATCGTTCGAGCCTCTGAGGATTCGCATTTTGTAGCGGAGGTCCACGGGAAGGACGGCACAACGGTGTTCGCCTCCTTTGCTCATCAAGAGCACGTGGTTGATGCCGGGGACTTGGACGTGGTTGCTTCCGCCGCACACTGCGAAATCGCAGCATGTCGGCATCCTTCAAAACCGATTTTCACCGTGCAGTACCACCCTGAGACGGTCTCTGAGGTGCTTGACGTCGCCTTTTCGTGTGGCGAAATGAACGCTCAAGAGCGCAGTGCTTACATCGATGATCTGCTGACCACCAACGTGGCGGTTGCGTTCGGACTTGAGCCCCGTTGAGGTTTGAAATCGCTTAATTTTGCGAAAAAATACACAGCCATATATACCCCTTTGGCGGTTGGGCAAATTATGTCGCCCGAAAAAATGGACAACGCCGGAGCCATTCCGCTTGCTAACGGACTCGGATTTGTGTTCGGATTCCTTGGTGTGGTTGCTATCTTTATTCAGCAATCCCTCACCATGTTCCTGCCGCTTCTGATGCCACCGCTTGTGTGCACGATCTTCTGCGTTTTGCTCTTCAAAACCCAGCCCAAAACCAACAAGGACAACGACAACAGCGCCCCCGTGCGCATTGACGTTATCTGAGTGTGTCTGTGAATAAACGTATCACACCACGGTCTCCTTGGCGAAACGGCTGAGGAAATCCCACTCCATCTGGTTCACGTCCCACACGCCCTGGCTACCGAAGCAATTCCAAACGAAATCCGGCGTGCACGCGTCGTTCGGATAGAGATTATGACCCCCAGTGTGAATGGTGATTAGCGCCACTTCACTGCCCCCCGCGCAATTCGTGAATCCTTGAATACTGTAAATGGCGCCGGGTTCATTGCGGTCGGGAAGACTGCCTTCGCAGCTGTTGTACCCCGCCCAGTCGTACATGTTCTCGATAGCACCCGACTGCATGGATTCGAGGTTTCGACGGTTTTCGTCGACGATGCCCCAATTCACCGTGTTGGTGTACTGTTGGTTCTCATCGAGGAATCCGTGAATTTCCATGACCGGAACGGGGGTGTAGCCTTCGGCGTCATGGATGCTCAGGTATCCCGAGGTGCACGCCATGGCAGCGATGAGATCGCTGGCTTGCAGCGCCATACGTTGAGCCATCATGCATCCGTTGGACCACCCTGTGATGTAGATGCGCTGCTCGTCAACCGGAAAGTTCTCCACCGTTCGAGCGATCACCGTTCGCAAGTAATCCACGTCGTCGATTTCGTAGTACAGAGAATCGCCGCAACAGTACCCTGCGTTCCACGATTCTTCGTTTCCACCCATGTCGAGGGTGGTGTTGTCCACGATGATGCCCTCTGCATGAACGACGATGGCGCCCACCTCGTCAGCGAGCTGGGTTATTTCCGTGAGGGCTCGAGTCTCAAACGCCGAACCTGCCCATCCGTGGAGTTCAACGATGAGCGGTGCGTTGGAATCTTGGGTCACGGAATCGGGTACGTGGGTGATGTAGCATCGTTCCCAGTCGTTGTGGATGAAGCATTCGTATTCGTCAGGGTTGTGGTTTGGAAAGGCCACCTCCTCACCGTCCGTCTCCTGGCCGCTTCCAACGTCACTTGCCGAAAGACAGCCCTGAAGGCACATCAGCACCACGAGCGCTAGGCAAAGTGGTCGGCGGCGTCGCTGAGGCATGGGCTGCGGATGACGCCGTGCAACATTAGGTTTCCTTGGGTGCCGCTTTCCAAGAGCAGGTTTACCTTCTTGTCTAAACCCGTGAATGGAGTGATTATATGTCGGTGGGGCAGGGAGTGGGCATGGATGAAACCGTCGTGGCTCCACGGGTTCGTCGCCACGACATCGATTGGCTTCGTGTTGTGTTGTTTGGGTTGCTCATACCGTTTCACATCGCCATCGGCGTGTACTGGACAGCCTACGGCGAGCATCTCAACCCAAACGTGGAGGAAAAGGAGGAGGTCGCTGGCACGGAGGACGAGGAGCGCAACCTCTACACCACCGAATCGGTTGATGCCACCAGTCTCTTTCTTCACTGGATGCATCAATGGCGGCTTGCGGCGCTGTTCATGATCTCCGGTATGGGCACCGCCTTTGCTTTTCGCCGTCGAGTCTGGACGGCGTTCTCGCTTGAGCGCGTCCAGCGGCTCTTGATTCCGATGATTTTTGGAATGTGGACCATCGGGTTTGCCAACAGCGTGCTGACGGCGCCGTGGGAGACCCGGGGAAGCGGTCTGGACGGTTTCGTTGACGTCTGGTTTGAGCACATTCTGTGGACCTCAATGCTGTTCTGGGTGCCCATCGTAGGGAAATTCATGCTCGGTCATTTGTGGTTTCTTTGGAATTTAGCGCTGTACTCCTTCCTGCTCGTCCCGCTCTTTCACGTCGCTCAAACGAACCCCCAGGGCCGCCTCGTGTCCGTCCTGAAAACATCGTTTGACTGGCTGAACGGTTGGGGGGTCTTGTTGGTCTTTCCCATCGTGCTGACCACGGTGGAATGGGCGCTCAAACCGTGGATGCCGGGTTTTCTCGGTTCAGGCTACGAATGGATGTGGTTCCTCTGCTTCTTTGCGTTTGGTTATGCATGCATGATGGCCAGCGAGGCCTATTACCGACTCCTCAATCTAAGGTTCAACGCCATCGTTGGCATGACGTTCGTGTTCACGCTGGCGTTCCTCTGGCTCCGCGTGCAACAACACGCCGATGGCGTACCGTACGTGGACGGGGGATGGATTGAATCCGGCGTGGTTCCTCACAACCTGATGACACTGTTTGGGTGCTTTGTTCATGCCTTCCACGCATGGTGTTGGTGCATCCTTGTGTTCGCGCTCGGGGCGCGCTACCTCAATCACCCGAGCCCTTACTTGGCCTATCTGAATCAGGGCGTCTACCCGTTCTACATCGTTCACATGCCGCTCACGTTTGCCTTCCTTTCCTTTTCAAAATCCATTGGGCTCGAAGGAATGGTGGCCGTNGTAGCGACNTGGATNTTGGTCNTGNTGGGGTGCTGGCTCTCGTTTGAGGTGTTGAAACGATCACGATTTACTCGATTTCTGTTCGGCATCAAGTCGTTGGTCACCCCACGTGACCCAGGAAAGGCTCCAGAAGTGTTGCGCAGTTGACCGAGGCACAAGGGTTCCTGCGTCGCCCGATGCTCTCATATAGGGAAGGCAAGTGGGAGGCCTGTTCACCATGAAGCGAGGCTCACGTGCTTGGAAAAAAACCGGCAACCAACGTTGGAAGTGGCGCAAAAAGAAGTTGCGACGCCGAAAGCGTGCACGCCGACAGGCAAAGAACTGATGCTTTGGGTAACACAAGGGAGTATAGTATAGCTTGGTAGTATCGCGGGCTCCAGTTGCACGGGAATGACGACGAGTGGGTTTGCTGAAGTTGATGACCAACTGGAGCGCCGACCCGTTGCAATCCTGCAGACTGCCCATCTGATGCGCAGTTTCAGAAGAAATCCGCTGGGGGGGGTTCAAATCCCTCTGCTCCCACCAAGTCTTCACCACACAGGGCGACCGTCGCCAAAATTTTGAATTGGCACCACGGGTAGTCTCCGCAACGAAGGTTCTCTATTGGGTCATTGAGCACTGGCTGATGGCTCGTTGGGTGGTCTTTGCCATCATGGTTGGTTCTGTTTGGGGTACACTGACCACGGTGTTGTCCGATGATCCTTCTTCGGGAACCGTTGTTGCTTCAGATGGGTGGATCAGCTTCTGTTGTGGTTTGGGCCTTGGCTCGTTTTTTATCCCGCTTTGGGGCGTTGACCTACGCAAGGGCCGCCTGAGTCGAGGCTTAGGCGTCCTCGTGGTTCTCATCTTGATGGCCGTCTCGTTGACCTTGGGTATTGAAACAACGGAGGGGGCTTTGGAGGATGTAGGATTCTGGTTTGCCATGTTTGCAGTCTGCACCTTTGCGTTCGCCTTCATTGCTTCCCCAGTCAACTCTCCGGGCGTCATGATGCAAGCGGCTTCCCTTGCGGAAAACGAACGATGAGACAACACATCCCAGCGTTAGATTGATGCGAAACACGAGGCTCCCCTTGCATGGGGAAGAACATGCGTCGAATGTTGGCCGTGGTTGTGCTTGCGTTGCTGATGGGACCGATCACCGGCTCGCTGTTCATCAAATCTGAGCCGGCCGGTTGGGAAAGCGTGGACGAACAGGGCCTCCAGTGGACGCCATCAGGCTACGGTTTCACCGTCCCTCAACAAGCAGAGGCGGCGTGGTTGAGCGATGACACCCCGTGGTGGGAGCGAACCGCCCTCGATCAAAACAGGAACAGCGTGCACGACAGCCTTGAGTCCTTCATCGGAACGACCGGTATCGGCCTTTCTTACGGTGTGGAGGTCTCAAACCATCACCTGGCACAACTCGACACCATGAATCTGAGCGTCGTTGACGTTATTGAATCTGTGAACGCCGTGCTCCTCGGCCAACTGAACACCACGCTGGTCGCCGAGCTCGCAGCACTTGACGATGTCGTCATGGTTGAGCAATACGGCACCCTTGTGTTCTACGGGGACATCCAGACTCCGGCCGTCAAGGCCCGAAATTCAACGCTCTACCCAATGGGAGCGTGGGATCTTGGGTACACGGGTGCCAACGTCAACATCGCCATGGTCGACACGGGCGTGGACAACGAACATCCGGGGTTGAGTGAGAAATTCGTTGCCGGTTACGACGCCGTCTGCTACACGCCATCGGATCCGATCTGCATCCTTGCCGGCGGGGGTTTCCGAGAAACCGACGGGACCTTTGATCCCGACGACGGAAACCAGCACGGAACGGCCTGCATGGGCATGGCGGCTGCAACCGGCGTCGACGCCAGCGGTGCTCAAACCGACTTCTACGGAGCAGCACCCGATGCGGACCTCATCGACGTGCGCATCGGTACGGATTTGGGGGCTGGGCCGTTCGAAAACTATGTGGTCGAACAGGAATTTTACGAGTCAGCCATGAACGGCCTTCAGTGGATCATCGACAACAAAGACACGGCTTGGGAGGGTGCTGATGAGGCGAGCTACGGCATTGACATCATCTCGTTGTCGTGGGGCATCACGTCTCACGAGGGCGGTGGCTCGGACGGCGAGGACATGCACAGTCGAATCCTCAACGAAGCGATGGAGGCGGGCGTGGTGGTCAGCGCTGCTGCAGGAAACGACGGCCCCGACAACGACGGTTTGTCGGGCATGGGCTCGTCAAGCCTCTCCATTACCGTCGGTGCAACCGACGACAAGAACACCGTCGACCGTGCCGATGACACCGTGGCATCCTACTCTTCCCGTGGTGAGCGACGAGACAACGGCGACGGCAATCCACTCAACGAACTGAAGCCGGAGGTCTCCGCCCCCGGAACCAACATCGTTCAGGCCGAAGGGTGCGTCACCTCGGGCGGTTGTAACAATTTCATCGGAGGCGATGCAGCGGACAACGGCTACACAGGCCGCGGTTCAGGGACATCCTACGCTGCACCGGCTGTGTCGGGCATCCTGGCGATGATGATCGAGGCCAATCCCGACCTCACCACGGCTGAGATGAAGGAAATTCTGAAACTGACCGCCGAGCGCCGGGGCGAACCCTCCAACGCAGCGGTTGACCCGTTCTGGAACCGAGACTTCGGCTGGGGCATGGTGGACGCTTACGAAGCGGTCAAACTCTCAATCCATCTTGCGGAGGCCAACCTCACCGGGACCGTTGATGTGACTTCCCAAGTTCACATCAGCAATTCCTCGCTCAACGAGTCCACTGGACTTCATGAAATCCGGGGATTGGCATGGGGTCAAGCCGGTTCCATCGCCAGCGTTGAATTCCGAATCAGCGACGGTTCTTGGTCGGAGGCCACGTACGAAACGGTTGAGGGAGGCCTCGGTGCACTGGAGCGGTTCGAGTGGGTCATCGCCCTGGACCCAGCCCAACTGGACTCGGGCAACCAGTCGATTGAAATCCGTGGACTCAACGAACAAGGCGCACCCTCGCTTCCGGTGTTTACCACCGCGACGGGCACGGGCCTTGGAGCATCCGACGGAGCTGGCTTTGGGGTGGACCTTGTGACTCTAAGCGCAGGTTTGATCGTTCTCATCCTGCTCGGCCTGCTGGTTCAAGGTGCCCGCATCGATGAACCTGAAACGCTGCGTTCGCTGTCAACTGGTGCTTCACAGAGGTTCGTGAGCGACGCCGTGCTTCTGGGCGACGAATCCGTGGACGGAGAGGAACCAAAGGCAACGACGAAACGCAAAAAATCGTGATTGCATTCAAATGGAGGACGGGTGTCCGTTTAGCATGGGCACCTTCAGCGACCGTGCTCTTGCCATTCGGCCCACTGGGGTGCGCAAGATGTTTGATCTCGCCGGAGACGATGTGATTTCCTTTGGATTGGGTGAACCCGATTTTCAACCACCAGCGGTCGCCATCGAAGCCTTCCATCAAGCCATGCTTGCCGGACGAAACAAATACACCACCACGGCAGGATTGCCGGCTCTTCGTGCGAAAATTGCGCAATCCTGGGAAGCGTATCAACCGGGCATGGATGAGCGAAACGTCTGCATGACGATGTCGGGCACCAATGCTTTGCTGAACCTCTTCATGACGATCATCAATCCGGGCGAAAACATTCTCCTCCCCGAGCCCTACTTTCCCCTCTACGGTCCCGACGCCACCCTCGTCGGCGGGGAAGCGAAGTACTACCCCTGTCTCTTCGACCATGAGTTCATTCCTCAAGTCGCCGATTTGGAGGCCCTGGTGGACGACAAGACGGTGGCCATCCTGTACAATTTTCCGAGCAACCCTACCGGCGGGACCCTCGACGAACAGCAGCGGGATGATCTCCTTGCCTTCGCATCCAAGCACGACTTGTGGATCATTTCCGACGAGGTGTACGACCGAATCGTGTTCGAGGAGGAGCACGTCTCGTTCATGGGCACTGGATACGACAAACTCATGGTGGTCAATTCCTTTTCCAAGACCTTCGCCATGACGGGCTGGCGAATCGGCTACATCGTCTCCACCAATCTTGAGGCCATGCAACAGGTTGTGAAAATTCAATACTACATCTCGGCGTGTTCCAACGACGCCATGCAGTACGCCGTCCTTGAAGCGATGGAACAAGCCAACGATTATCCCTCCCAGATGGCGGTGGAATTCCGAAAGCGATGCAATCTCATCGTCGACCGACTGAACGCCATGCCAGGGGTTCAATGTCACCGTCCCAAAGGCGCCATCTACGTCTTCCCCAAGGTCGACGTCCAAGGCATGACGTCCGAGGAAGTGGCCTTGGAACTGCTGAAGGACGGCGTCCTCTGTTCTCCGGGCAGTGCGTTCGGTCCGTCCGGTGAAGGTCATCTTCGCTTTGCATACACCATCGGTCAAGACGACATCTCTCGGGGCATGGACAAGGTCGAGGCCACCTTGAATCGGCTTCAACAGGGGTGACAGGAGCCTTATGTCGTTGATTACCTCCCTTGGATTGTTTTTGATGGGTGCCGGAATCGGCCACGTAGGACCGAGGTTGCCCACGTTGTGGATGACTCGGGCCGGCGGCTTCAATCGCCGATTCCCACCGCACCCTGAACCGGTCCACCTTTCGCCCCATCTGACACAGCGGATTCTGCACATGCGTGTGTTCTATTGGCTGAGTTTCGCAATCGCCGCCCTCATTCTCGCTTTTGGCGGTGCCAGTCTTCGATGGGGCTCTGCTGAGTTTGGATTTGGCCTGTGGGTCGCATCGACATGGATGGTGCTCTCCCGGACCCAGTCCTTGTTTGCCGGTCGGCCTGCCCCGTGGACGAAGGACTTGGCCGTTGAATTGCAAACCGTCGTGAATCGCAGCACGGTTTCGCCGTGTTGCGAAGCGCCTCGACCGGTTTGGGGTCTGCGCAGCATCGATTGCTCCAACTGCGGAACGGTGCTCTCAAGGTCCGCTCGACCGGACTTGGGTCGCCCTCGTTCGGACGGGTGGATTGCGGGGACGTTGCGGTTGTTGATGACCGACGGGTACCCGATGGCCGAACCGCTCCCTGAGGCGAAGGTGGAGGAAGAATAGGCCTCTTTGCCTCTCGACGGGGGCAACCTTTGAGAAAAGACTGCGTTGGCTGTGTCGCATGGAGGACCGCCCCGCGGTTGGCTCGTTGGTTGCCCGTGTGGGCTTGACCGGGCAGTTACTTGGCCAAATCTTCCTTACGCCGTTGGCCGCATTCACCCTCACCTACCTCCTCGCCTTCTCCGCAGAAGGGGGTGATTTCCGCCTGAGCATTCAATTGGACATGATACCTTGGATCGGTATCGCTTCGTTGTTCTATGGAATGCTGGCGCTCACGTTGGCTCTTAGCATGGGCGGTTTTACACCCGTGCGCGTCATCGAGGCAGGTGGCTGGCGACTTGCGTTGGGTCTCACACGGCACCGAGGGAGCTCAAGCCACCGGTTTACGGCACGACAACGGTACTCAAATTCGGCCCACGGACGCTTGTCGATGCTGGTTTACGACCGGTTTGCTAACGGGCATGCGTTGTGGACCACTCGAGGTTCGTTGGTGTTGCTCGCCATTCCGTTTCAGGTCTTACTGGCAACGATTCCACTGTCGTTGGTGCTGATGTTCCCGGAGGGTGTTGTCCATCAAAACCGACAGCTCGAACTTGCTTTGTTGCTCTATTCCATGTGCCTTTACGTGTCCATACGTGCATTTCCTAGCTTTGCCCGTCGCTACATTACGTTGGCTTCGCTGGGACGTAAATTCCTCGGCAACACGCTTCGAATTTCATGGGCCTTCCCGATCTTCTTGCTCTGGTCCATGGGTCAACTTTCGGCCTACATCGTCGAACGGGCGCTTGGCGATGACATCGCCCTCAACATTGCGTTCGAGAAACAGTTGTTTGAATCCCTGATTTCTGCGGGCTCGACCCCCGAAACGTCCTTTCTGAACCTCATCACAGCGCTTGCAGTGATGCCCATGGCGGCGTTCACCACCCTCGCTGTGCTGGGTGGAGGCGCCGGTGAACCGCCGTCATGGATGCGTCCGGGAGAGAAAAACAACGGCGATGATACGCAAGAACAACTCGATGTTTTATCCTCCGGCCTGGACCAACTCGCTGCCGACGTGGCTCAGTCCCAGGCAAGTCGCTCAGCCCCTGCTTACACACCGGCGGTGGTGCAGCAAGTGATGGTGCCCGTAGCGCCTTCGCCCGAGATTGCACCACCGATGAATCAAGACACGTCGTCGATTGTTGACGATTTGGACTTTGAACGCGTCGCGACCAATCTCCAAACCGATGCGGGTTCAAGTGTTACATCTTCGCCGGCGTTTGACGAACCGGTCATCCGAGGTTTTCCAGTGGACAAGGATGAACAATCGTGATTTTCGGGGGTCGTGGATAGCCCACGGGAAGGCGACCTTCTTATGCTCAATCGTGTTGGGCAAGTTTGCTGATGCCCATGCGCCGAATGATGCCCTTGACCATTGTCGTTCTGCTGTTGCTGCAAACCCTTGCCATGAACCTCGTCGTCCCCGCAGAGGCCGCTTCGGGTCGAGGTGGAACCAACGACGACTTCACCGTCAAATCGATTTCCCTCGGAAACGCCTCGGTGTCCGCTGATGCATGGGTTCAATCCGACGGCAGCGTCATGGACTACGTGTTCATCGGTGAAACCATTGAAATCACCATCACCGTGCAGCGCTTTGGAGCGTCTGGAATCGGTGACGAAGCACCGGTTTCGCTTGATGTTGTTCACCCTGTCGGATTCCTGATGCAGTCCTTCGCCTTCACCACCTCGCCGCTGACCGGTGGTCAGTCCTTCAATCAGGTTGTGGAATGGACGCCAACGGCAGCCCATTCCATCCTCAACACGTCAACCAACGACCTTTCAGGCGGGCTGATTCTACGTGCGTCGGTCAACTTTGACGATGACGATCGAAACGCCAACGACCAACGCGACAAAATTGTTCCCGTGGCAGTGGGCGCCGACAACATGGACGCCTTCCAATCCCCCGGGCCCGGATTCATCTCTGGAAAGTACCCCGCCGACGGTGGAGACGCCGTCGCAGCAGGTTCCTGGCAAACCGATTCCACGACCAGCGCCGCCGGGTCGCAGCACTTCCGCCACTCCTCGCCCGGGAGCAACTACCCATCCAGCGCCGAAGCCACTCGCCTGGTCTACGCTCGGCAGGGTGCTGGTGGTGGCCAGTGCGACACCGACGTGCTCGACCCTGGTATCACGCAGGTCTACCAAACCTGGCTTTGCCGCATGCTGTTTTACTCAAACGACTTCGTCTCAAGTCAATTCCACATCCAAGCGTGGGGCAGCATGGCCGCCGGCGACTCGGTTTCCATGGAATTGTGGCGCGGTTCGGGCAACATCGATGACCCCTTCGAATCCATCGCATGGGACATTTCGCAAGGCAACCCGAGCGCCGCTCCGGGCCAGTGGACGAACCTTTCGTGGGACCCTCAGGTCACCTGGGAGCAAATCCCCAACCTCGCCAACCCGGAGGTGTTTCTCGGCGGCAGTTCCTACACGTTCAGCATGTTGTTCACCTCCGACAGCAGCGTGGCCAGCGAAGGCTTCCACATCGACGACTTCGTCCACTTTGGTGTGAGTCGAGTCACCGACTACACCGTTGACATGCAGTGCGATAACCCCCTCAACGGCTACACCGTGGCTCCCAATCAAATGGCAACACTGTACTGCACCTTGACCAACAACGGCTACGCACCGGCCACGATCCGTGTGGAGACCAACGTGACCAACGACTCATGGATGGTGCCTTACCCCATCATTCGAATGGACATTGAAGGCAGCAACAATCACGGTACCAACGTTATCATGCCCCCGCTCGGCGCTGGAAAAACGGTTGAGTTCTGGGCCAACTTGACGGTGCCGGCCGGTGCCGAGGTCCAACAACAGGATTGGAATGTATGGCTCACCGACGCCAGCAGCGCCCAACTCGGTGAAAAAGCCCGTCTCGGCATGGACCTCGCTGTCAGCCAACAATTCAGCGTGGCGTTGACCTCATCGGTGCCGCTCGTGGCAGCGACCATCGCTCCCGATGACGACGGTCAGGTGAACTTCCGCCTGCAAAACACAGGCAATCGCGACGCCGCCTTCAACCTCGCAACGACGTTTTCAGAGAACACAGGCTGGATGGGTCTGATCGAAAACGATACGGGCGTCGTTCAGCCCAACCCCATCACGCTGTACAAGGGTCAGCGCGTGGATCTCGTGTTGAACATCTCCTCTCCTGAGCTGGCCAACCCCGGAACGGTGTCCTTCAACCTGCGTGCGACCTGCCCTTCGTGCAGCACTGCGCTTTTCGGCACCGATGTGCTGGTCCGAAACGTCGAGGTCCCCGTGTTCCGTGATGTTGATATCGTGGCCGAAGAGAACACCTACACCGGCGCTGCCAACGGGATTTCAAAAGCGCTCTACCTCAATTTGTTCAACCTCGGAAACGACGATGAGCAGTACAACCTCAGCATTGGACAGAGCAACTGGCGACTGCAAGCTTCCCTGCCTTCCGACCAGTCGCCCGTCTTGGACGCATGGGACGGCGAATCAACGATCGTTGTGCAACTGGCCATGCCCATCGGCCTCAACCCGGGCTACTACTCGGTCACCGTCACTGCAACAAGCGTCTCGGATGAAAGCGTCTTCGACTCGGTCGAATTGATCGTTGAAATCCTTGAAACCGCCGCCGTAGCCGTTTCAGACGAAGAAACCGGGCAGTCTTACATCCCCGGCGACCTTCCACAAACCATGTCGTTTGAAGTTCGAAACGATGGAAACAATCCCGACAGCTTCGCCATGTCGCTGAACGCACCCTCCGGCATGGTGGCGTCCTTCACCAACCTCATCGGTGGAAACACCCCTGAAATTGACATCGGTGCCAGCTACAACGTCTCGGTGGAATTCTCGTTCGTTGAAGGCACCGAGGGCACCCTCACCCTCCAGGTCATCGCAGTCAGCGTGGCGGACAGCAGCATCAGCGCCACCGGTCAGGCCACCTACCTCGTGGGCTCTCAAGACTGGTTGCGCATCTTCACCATTTCGCCCCTCGAGGTGTCGGAAGAAGGCGAGTATGAGGTGCCGGTCCGCATCGTCAACCAGTACACGACCGGCCAGCGTGTCGTGATGGACCTCGACGCCAGCGAGACCAACTCGTGGTTCAGAACTTCCATCGCCCGACTGGACAAGGATTTCGCTCTCAGCACCGGTGAAACGAAGGAAATCACCATCACCGTGGACGTCACCGAAACCACTCTCAAGAACCTCAACGGCGACACCCTCACCGTCAATCTCACCGTATGGGCCCGCTCCGAGACCGTCAGCGATGCCGCCAACCAGGTGTTGGAGGTTACGCTTGTGCGCATGGACAGCGATGCTGACGCTGCCGCCGATGAGGCGGGACTTCAGCTTGAGGTCATTGCCATGTGGGGGGTCTTCATCCTCATCCTCGTCGGTGGTGTTCTCGTGCTGCTTTCGATCCTCAACACCGAGGAAGAGGAAGACGAATACGCCAACTGGGGCGAAGACGGCTACGAAGACAGCCTCTCAGCGACGTACGGAGCGGTTGCGGCCGCGCCGTCGATTCCTTCAGGCGTACCGACGCCTTCCTCACCCCCGCCGGCTGCACCGGCTCCTGCGCCCGCCGCAACCGAAGAACAAAGCGAGGGACCCCCGCTTCCTGCAGGCGGCCTCCCTGCAGGCTGGACCATGGAACAGTGGAAGCACTACGGCCAACAATGGTTGGAGCAAAACCAACAGTGATTCACACATTCAGCCCACGCTGACCGAGCGCAGGGTTCAAGTTGGAGGCAGCCTCGCCAATGATGCCGGAGGGCAAGCACATGTATGGAAACGGACAAGCACCCATCTTCATTTTGAAAGACGGTACCCAACGAACTCGCGGGCGCACAGCCCAATCCAACAACATCGCTGCAGCCAAGGCTGTGGCCGATGCCGTTCGGTCCACGCTCGGTCCAAAGGGCATGGACAAGATGCTGGTCGACTCGATGGGGGATGTCGTCATCACCAACGACGGCGCCACCATTCTCAAGGAGATGGACATCGAACACCCTGCTGCAAAGATGATCATCGAGGTTGCCAAAACCCAAGAGCAGCATTGCTTTGACGGGACCACCTCAGCCGTCATCCTTTCAGGCGAGCTCCTCAAGCGAAGCGAAGACCTGATTGAACAAAACGTCCACCCGACCGTGATTTGCGAAGGATTCCGTCTCGCAGCTGAGCGAGCCATCGCCCTCATGGACGACCACGGCATTCCCACCGACAACGACGACGACGTGCTCCAAGAAGTGGCCAAAACGGCTCTGACCGGCAAATCCGCCGGGGCGGTGAAGTCCTTCATGGCCGATATTTGTGTACGAGCCGTCAACGCCGTGGGCGTGGTCGAGGACGATGAACGCCTCGTCGACCTCTCAGACATCAAGGTGGAGAAGCGACAAGGTGGTTCGATCAAGGATTCCTCGCTCATCGACGGCATTCTTCTCGACAAAGAACGCGTTCACGCCGGCATGCCTCGTAGCGTGAGCAAGGCAAAAATCGCCCTGGTCAACTCGGCCATCGAAGTCAAAAAAACCGAAGTTGATGCTAAAATCCAAATCACGGATCCCAACCAACTTGCGCTTTTCCTTGAAGAGGAAGAGAATTACATCCGCAACCTCGTCAACACCATTGAGAAGGCGGGGGCCAACGTTCTCGTCTGCCAGAAGGGCATCGACGAACTCGCCCAGCACTACCTCTCAAAGAAAGGCATTTTCGCCATCCGTCGAGCCAAGAAATCCGACATGGAAGCGCTGGCCAAGGCCACCGGCGGGACGATCATCACCAACCTTGAGGACATGAGCGGGGATGACCTCGGAGAGGCCTCTCGTGTTGAGGAGAAGAAAATCGGTGATTCCGACATGACCTTCATCACCGGATGCCCCGAAGCCAAGTCGGTCTCCGTTCTCCTGCGCGGCGGTACCGAGCACGTCGTTGACGAGATTCGCCGAGCGTTTGACGACGCTGTTGGTGTTGTCTCCGTCGCTTGGGAAGACGGCGCCGTTCTCACCGGCGGCGGAAGCGTCCTTGCCGCCGTTTCTCGAGACCTGCGAACCTACGCTGAAACGGTGGGTGGCCGAGAGCAAATGGCCATCGAAGCCTTTGCTTCAGCGTTGGAAATCATCCCCCGGACGCTTGCAGAAAACGCTGGTCTCGACCCGGTTACGACGCTTATCGAGCTGCGCAAGGCCCACGCCGACGGGCAAGGTCATGCCGGCATCAACGTCTACGAGGGCGGCGTGGTTGACATGAAGGAAGCCAACGTTGTCGAGCCGTTGCGTGTGGTTGAACAGGCCATCCAATCCGCTACGGAAACAGCCATCATGATTCTCCGCATAGACGACGTGATTTCATCCAAAGGTGTCCCCATGGACGAAGGGATGGGGGACATGGGCGACTTCCACATGTGAAGTTGTGATTTTTTGCTAAGAAAAAACCTCAAAAACGAACCACAGGAAGCCTTTTTCCTCGTGGTTTGATAATAACCTTCAAAGGCCACTCAAGGCTGGCAAAGAATGCCCACAGAGCGTGAGCAAGAGGTCATCTTATGGCAATCGTCGCAAAAGTTTGGATTGACGAAGACTGCATCACCTGCGACGCCTGTCAGGACATTTGTCCCGAAGTGTTCGAAGTGACGGACGATTCGTCGATGATTCTGGCCTCTGTCCGCACAGACGGTGTGTTTGATCGAAACGTGGGCGGTTCTCCGCTGACGGCTGGTCTGGGGGCAGAACTCGGCGACATCATCATCGAGGCTGCAGAAGCATGCCCCGTTGAGGTCATCAAGTACGAACTGGTCAGCGATGGCGCAGCAGAAGAAGTGGTCGAAGTCGCACCTGCTGTCGTGGAAGCGGCCGCGCCTGCAGTTGCCGTTGCAGCTGTCGCTGGTGCCTCGGACGCTCTGAACGCCGTGTTTGCAGGCGACCGTTCGCTGAACATTCTGTTTGGTTCCCAAACTGGAAACGCCGCAGGTCTTGCTGAAAAGACCGCCAAACTCGCCGCCAGCTACGGCCTTGAACCCAGCATTGTTGACATGGACGGTTTCGATCCAGGCCGTCTGGCAAGCATGAAGCGCGTCATGATCATCACGTCCACGTGGGGCGAGGGCGAGATGCCCGACAACGCCGACGCCATGTGGAACGCCATCAACGCCAACGGACCTGGACTCGGATCGGTTCACTTCTCGGTGTGCGCCATCGGCGACACATCGTACGATGAATACTGCAAAGCAGGTCATGACTGGAACAACAAACTCGCTGCTTTGGGAGGAACCGAAGCCTACCCGATTCAAGAATGCGACGTGGACTTCGAACCCCCGTGGAAGCTATGGGTTGAACAAGCGCTCCCAATGCTCGCCTGCGTGGACGAGTCAGGCACCCTCCAGGTTGAACTCTTGGAGGAAATGAAAGCCTACGGAGCGGACGATGACGACGATGTGGTCGAGGGCGATTTCGCTCCCGGCGTGATTGAACAGGAAAGCCTAACCATCACCGTGGACGTCTTCCGCTACTGCCCCGAAGCGGCCGAGTCTGGGTGGGACACGCTGACGTGCGCAGTGCCCGGGCACGCCACCGTTCAAGATCTGCTCATCACCATGCAGCGAGAGGTTGACGGCAGCCTCGCCTTCCGACGTGGAGGTGCAGCAGGTACCCCAACCACTGGCGTGCGAGTCAACGGACGCATCGTGCTCTCGGACGCCGTGCAAATCGGCGAATTGGCCGAGGACGGTGGCAAAGTCCGCATTGAACCGCTCCCCGGACACCCCGTGGTGCGCGACCTTGTCGTCGACACCGGTCGGTACGAGAGTCATCGCAGCAGAGCAGAACCCTGGATGCGCACCGACCCGCGAGAAGGCGAACGACTTCCCTCCGGTCAAGCCATGGGTACCATGGACTCAGCCGCAGCCACCGCTCTGCATCAAGCAGGAGATGTCCTGTCCTTCCAACTGATTCAAGCGATGTCCGATACCCTCCCTCACGACCCTCACTACGAGGGACCAGGTGTCCATTTCCAGCAATGGCTACGAGTCATCGACCCTCGCACCTCCGAANACCAACGCAAAACCATCNTTTCATCCCTCCAACAAAAGGACGGGGTTTGGTCGGAAGCCGACCACGCCAGTTTGATGCGCTATGGAGAGGACGGACGTCTCGCCGCACGAGCCCTCAACGAGGCTCGCGGCGCGCTGCTGAACCAAAGCCGATACGCCGGAAAATCCGGGCGCCTTGTCAAGTGGTACGGTCGAAGCGTGAAATGGTCAGGCAACGTGAACGAGACCACACTTTACCGTCAGGTGCTCGGCCCATTGGGCCTGGTGAGCAACGTCTTCAGCGGTGTTTCCGCTCGAATGGCGCTCGCATTCACTCGAAACGGTGGCCCGCCCATCCGTAGCCTCCAGTCCTTGCTGCTCCCGCCCGCCGGCTTGGGTCGAATTCCCAGGATGTTCAACAGTCGAGTTGAGAACTACCATGAAGTCGTCAGCATCTTCAACGAAATCGACCAGCGATTCTGAAGTGATTCAATGCCGAAAATCGCTTACTATCCGGGGAACGTTGCACGGGCCGGTGCCTCGGAAGTTGAAGACTGCATTCAACCTCTTTGCAAGGCCCTCAAGATTGACCTCGTTGAAATCCCCCGGGCCAGCAGCGACGGTGGCAACGTCATCAAACAAGCAACACCCAAGTTGCAAGATGCGCTTGTTGCTCGCAACCTCGCTCTCGCTGAAGCGAAAGGGCTTGACGTGATCACCACCTGCGCCACCAGTCATGCCATCATGTGCAACACAGCTCAAGACATGAAGCGTGACCCGGTGTATGCCAGCATGGTGAACAATCTGGTCGCACGGACATCCAAGGTTGAATACACAGGAGAAACCCAATCCTGGCACCTTGTCCATTACCTGGTTGAGGAGATTGGGCTGGACAAGGTTCGCGACGCCGTGAAGAACCCTCTGAAGATGAACGTCGCGGCCTATTATGGGCCCGATATGCAGCGTGAAGGCGCATGCGCCGGGGACGACCCGTTCATGCCCACCTACATGGAGCAGCTCATCGAAGCCCTTGGCGGCACACCCATCAACTACGAATCGAAATGCAACAGCGTTGGCTCGACGTCCATGTTGACGCTTGAGGATTCCTCGCTCGCCATGACAGCGTCGGTTCTTTCCGACGCCATTCAGTCGGGAGCGGACCTGATCGTCAGTGCATGCACGATTTCGCACATCAACCTTGACTCGTATCAGTCCAAGGCAGGTCGAGTGAGTGGGAAGAAAACCATTGTTCCCGTTTGTCATCTTGCCGAACTTGTGGCTTTCGCACTCGGATTCTATCCCGACCGACTCGCTCAACTTCGCACTCGAGTTCGCCTCATCGGTTCGTGATGCTTGACTGCAAACGAGCAAACAGGGCCTCAGCTTCTTCCAGCGAACAGCCGGAAGCCTCAACGATGGCAGTCGGCTGTGCTGAAAACAATCCACCAAGGTCAGGAGCAAACGCCATCACGAGCGGTTCGTTGGTCTCGGTGATGAACGGTTCCACGGCGTGACGATAGCACCGTTTCAAACGCTCTGATTTCGTGTCCAACCAGGGGTGCTGCTCGTTGGGCTGAGTCTCGATGGCCTCCAGTTCACGCTGAGCAACATCGATGGACCTTGCGATGTCGGAGGGGAGGTTTCCTTCCTGCGCAGCAAAGGAACGGAAACGCTCGAGGGCATCGTGTTCCCGTGCAGCGGCAACCGCGAGAAAGTGCGCCGCTTCCATCGGACCCTTGACCATCATGACCGGAAGGCCGAGGTCGAGCGTGATGTGAGCGAGAGCACCCAAAACGGCGTTGGGATGAACGCTGTATTGTGCTTCACCACCGGTCTCGACCAGAAGGAGTGGGCGTTGTGCACTGGCTTTCAACCCTCGACACTGATGGAGCAAGCGTCCGGATTTGATGGATTCAAGCAGGTCGCGGGCTGTTTTTCGTTCAACAAGCACACGCTCTGAGAGCCGGATATCACCGCACGGTAGTTGGGTAAACACGGTTTCGAATCCCAGGCCTTGGAGATAAGCTGGCAAGGTTGAGCGACCCTCCCTGTGGTCGATGTAGACGACGTTCCCGTCACCTTGCAGTTCATTGAGATCGGAGATTTCTCGGTCCGCTGCGTTCAGCACCGCTTCGACCTGGGCCGGTGTCGCGATGGGAACCAATGCCGTCTGCTCGCTCGCTTCATAGGAAAAGAGACTGGACTGTTTCTTGGGTCGAAGTTGGTCTGCGCTTAGGCTTGGAGCCACGCGTGCGGTTTTGTTTGGGCTTGCTGGTTCACTTTCTATAGATTCAGATTCCTGCACCTTCTCGGTGCTGTGAACTTCCAATTCATGCGACAAAAACGTCTTTGCTGCAACGATTCCATCGTCGGTTGAAACCTCAAACCACGCCAGTGCATCGTCGTCCACGGCGTAGGCTTCGTTGAGTTGTTTTTGCCGAACCAGTCGAACCATCAGACGATGCATGTTCTCTTCTTGCCGTTCCGAGGCACGGTGCACGTAGGCGTCGCGCGTGTCTTTTGCGATGAGAACATGAACAGAACCGGCACGCTGCCGAGCCGTTCGGCCCCGCCGCTGAATAGCACGCACGGCGCTGGGAACCGGCTCGTACAACACCACGAGGTCTGCGGCTGGAACATCCAACCCTTCTTCGCCAACGGACGTGGCCACAAGCACGTTGATCTCACCGTTTCTGAAGCGATTGAGTTGCGCCAACTGTTGCTTTTGCGTCATGCCTTTTTGACTTCCTCTCGAGGACTGGCCGATGAACGCATCGGGCTCGATGCCTTCGTGGGCCTTCAGCAGGGCGACAAGTCGGTCCACAGAATCTCTGTACTCGGTGAAGATCAGGACTTTGCCCTGCGGCTTGTTGGCCAATTCTTTTCGTACCAACGTCTCAACGAGCGGGGATTTTGGATGAAGTTCGTCCAGGTCGTTGAACGCCAACCGGAGCTGGTGCACAACCGGTAAGGCCAGCATTCGGTTTGTCTTCCGACCGCTTCTGCCCTCTTCCTCAGCGCGATTCAAAAACGCCTGAGCAACCTTCGTTCCTTGGGTCTGAAGCAGGTTGATGAGGATGTGGACACGACGAAGATCAGCCACTCTCCGGGCTGCATCATAACCTCGCATGTCTCGTTGTTGAATCGCTCTGCTCGCACTCAGTTGCGCCCGTTCGATGTCGTTGGTTCCGATGTAGGCTTTTGTTGGCATGAAACCCTGACGCTGAAGGTGGGCCACTTCGTCGTTGAAATGAGATTTCAGCGGTTCGATGAGCGTCGTCAAGGTTTCGGGAAGATCGACGCTGTGCGTGTGGATGTTCATGTCCACGTCGTAAGCGCTCAGCAGCGGGTCGTTTCGCTTGCAGAGATCCAGATTGTGGGCGTTGAGGTTGGTTCGCACTTCGTTGATGTTTTTCAGCGTCGAACCGGGGCTTGCGGTGGCGGCCAAGACCCTCCCTTGGGGGTTGGTTCGCTGGTAGAGTTGGCCAACCTGGGCGTAGGCATGGTTTCCCGTGGCGTGGTGCGCTTCGTCCATGATGAGCAAACCGACCTCCTTCAGGTCGATGACACCGTTCATGGCGTCGTTTCGAATCACCTGAGGCGTGGCCATCACGACGGTCGCCTCGTCCCACAGGGCCTTTCGCTTGTCCGGACCGGTGTCACCGGTGTAGGCCACGATGCGTTCGCTTGCGATGTTGAGTCGCTCGATCGCCATGCTTCGTTGCTGGTCAACCAGTCCCGTGGTAGGGGCGATGAGCACAATTTTTTCCACACCTCTGCGGAGGTGTTCGGCCATCGCCATCCATTCAACGGCAGTTTTTCCAAATCCAGTGGGCATGACCATCAGGCTGGAAAACGAAAGAATGCGCTCCAGAGAGCGGAGCTGGTAGCCCCGAGCCTCCACCCCTTCTCGAAGAAGCGGATGAACCACGTGTGGCATGACGATAAGGTTCGGTCTAGGGTTCAAAAGGATGATGTGAGGGGTTGACGGTTTAATTGAACCTGACCGTTGGTTAAACATAGAAAATGTTTGAAAGCCTTCTGACCGCATCACGTCTCACGCATCCCCTCGCTTGGGTGCACCGAACCGCATATATACGGGTTGCAAGTCGGAGGGGTGCTCAAAGGTGAGTAGCCAGACACACTGGGCCATCCCCAGAGGACCCCAACTGGCACGTTCCCCGCTCGTGGGAATGTGCCTCCGTGTCACGGCTTCGACGCTGCATGGGCCCTCGTACGCCCCCCAACGGTGGGGCCACTGCGCTGTAAAAAACCCTGGAGGAATCCAACATGGCAAAGCGAAACCACCCACGTCGTGGATCAATGGCGTTCAGCCCGCGCAAGCGAGCGAACCGCCCGTTCGGTCACGTCAAGTCGTGGCCCACAACCGATGCGAGCGAAGTTAGAGTGCAAGGTTTCGCCGGCTGGAAAGCCGGCATGACCCACATTCTAGCCCGTGATTTGAACCCCCGTAGCACCTCCGCCGGTCAGGAAACTCGTGTTCCTGTCACCGTGGTGGAGTGCCCCAAGATGCGAATCCTTGGCGTACGAGGCTACGAAATGACGCCCTACGGCATGCAAGCCCGTGGCGAAGTGTGGGCCGAGGCCGAGCAGATTGCCGACGCCTTCCCAGAACTGTTCAAGCGCGTCCCAAAGCGAAAGGAGCACGACGCATCGAAGCACATGGAGAACCTCCAGCAAGCCGACCTGTGCGAAGTCCGCCTCATCGTTGCCACCCAACCTCACACGCTCACCAGCGTATCCAGCAAAGTTCCCGACGTCATGGAGATGGGGCTCACCGGTGGAAGCATGGGCGATCAGCTCAACTGGGCCAACGAACACCTGGGAGAAGAGTACTCCTTCGCAGACGCGTTTGAAGAAGGCACCATGACCGATATTGTCGCCATCACCAAAGGCTACGGTTGGCAAGGTGTCATCAAGCGATTTGGCGGTAAACTCCAATCTCACAAGAACTCCAAAAAGCGCCGACAACACGGAAACATGGGTGCGTTTGGCGACGGATACGTTCGCAAGACCATCCGACAAGGCGGTCAAACCGGCTACCATCAGCGTACTGAATACAACAAGCGCATTCTCCGCGTGGCCAACCCAGAAGACCATTCCATCACGCCCGCCGGTGGTTTCCTCCACTATGGCGAGATCAAATCCGATTACATTTTGGTCAAGGGCAGCGTTCCCGGGCCCGCAAAGCGACTGATCCGCTTCCGCGACGCCACCCGAGCATCGGACAAGACGCTTCACGATTATGAAATCACGTACGTGAGTACGGCATCCAAGCAGGGGGTCTGAAGATGAAGATCGCTACCAAGAACATCGTCAACACGGTCACACAAACCGAGATGGACGCCGGTAAATTGTCCGCTCGTTTCGACGTTGAGGTCTCAAACGGTTCCAAAGTGGCCCTTCCTCAAGCGTTTGAATCCGACGTTCGAGAGGACCTTATCAAACTGGCCGTCGCCTCAAGTCGAGCCAACCGTCGGCAGGCCTACGGGTCCCGTCCGCACGTTGGAAAGCGCCGACCCATGGCCGGAATGAAGCATTCCGTCGAATGGTGGGGCAAGGGTCGAGGTGTCTCTCGTATCCTGCGACGAACCGGATC